>PWEJ01000068.1 GCA_003553485.1 Halanaerobiaceae bacterium
AATAGGAAAAACTATGGCCGGGAAATCATACTCTTTCAGAACAGGCAAAGCATACTCCATAAAAGAATAATAGCCGTCATCAAAGGTTAAAAGGACAGAATTATCTGGATAAGATTCTTCCTGGCGATAATTAAAAAACTCTTCCTCACTCAAAACTTGATAATTATTTTCTGCTAAATACTCCATTTGCCTGGCAAAATCTTCATAGTTCATTTCTGCTCCAGATTCTGGCTCGCCCTCTACTAAATGATGATAGTTAAGTACTATAACCTCCTGGCTCCCCTGAACGGTTTCCACGCCTATTACAACTAAGAGCAAAATGAGCAATATTAGCCCAATAGTTTTTGTTTTATGTCCCATAATATCACCTGCTTTTTTTATTATATTATCTATAGACTTATTATTAATAATAACAGGCAAATGTGAAGAAATTGTTAAAAGCAGGAATATTTTTTTAAAATAAAGCTGTTATAATAAAAAATAAGCGTTAATTAAGTGAAATATACTGGTTAAAAGGGCCTTTCTCTGTTATAATATAAATATAAAAAATTAAGAAAATTCAATAAACATATAGTTTGTTTCTTCAATCTGTCAGGAGAAAGATAGTTTAAAAATTTATTTATTACTAAAAGGAGAGGAGTTAAATTGGTTAACAGAGAAGAATATGAGGGATTATTTAAGCAGTTAAATGTTTTTCGAGGGAAGAAAAGACAGCAGGAGAAAGTTTTGCATAGTTTTCTGGCAAGTAATAGAACTCAAGTCAATTCTTTTGATATAATAGCAAAACTTCTGGTAGAAAACAACAGATTAAGAGATGAGCTTGTAGATAAGGAGAAAAAAATAAGCAGGTTAAAAGAAAGAGATCAACTTACAGAGGTGGCTAACAGAGTTAAGTTTTATCAGGAGCTAGAAAAAGAAATGGCTAGATTAGCAAGGCAGCCCGGGGAATTAGCTATAATATTTATCTATATAGAGAATTTTAAAGAATTGAACGATAAATATGGCCATGAGATAGGTAATGAGGTATTGAAAAGGCTGGCAGGTATAATTGATGGTAAAATTAGAGAGTTGGATACTCTTGCCCGCTGGGGCGGAAATGAATTTATCATATTGACTCCTGATATTAGTTTAAATTTAACGATTCAATTAGGAAAAAGACTAAAAAATGCTATATATTATCATGATTATCTGGCTGGTAAAGAAATCAACATCAGGTTTGGTATTACTGCTGTAAGACCTCAGGAAACATACCAGGATTTTATAAAGAGAATAGATGATATATTAATTGAGATTAAAAACAAGGCGAAAATGGAATCTTATATTTCCAGTTAGTGAGGTAAAAGTAGGATTAGCATACTAATAAAAAGGAATAAGGTTATAAATCGGGAATTAATAAAACAAAGCAGATTAAAAAGGAGACTAAAACATGGCAATAAGAGAAGTCTTGCAGCTTGGCAACCCTGGATTAAGAGAAATTTCTCAAGCAGCTGAAGATGATCAAATGACGGCCAAGATTGTTGATGACTTAAGAGATACTTTAACTTTCCTGCAGGAAAAACATCAAACTGGTAGAGCTCTAGCCGCCCCTCAAATTGGCTATAAAAAGCATATTATTTATGCTAACCTGCCTGAGGAAGAAATTGTGATGATAAATCCTGAGATTAAAGAATATAGTCAGGAAGAATTTATGGTCTGGGATAGTTGCTTTAGTTTTTCCCTGGCCTTTTTTGTGAAAATTTCTCGCTATCGGGAGATCAAAGTAGAATATCAGGATGAAAGCGGGAGGACACTTGTAAGAAATTTTAAAGATGATCTAGCAGAACTTTTTCAGCATGAGATTGACCATTTAAAGGGAGTTCTGGCCACTGATCATCTAACTGATGGCAAAAATATTATTATGAGAGAGGAATGGGAGAAAACAATAAAAAACTCAGAAAGGAGTAAATAATGGAAAAAATTATTGCTGTTGTTCTGTTGTTTTTATTGATTGGCTTTGGTGGGACCGATATCTTTGATGATCACTTTGAGGATACTGACATAGAAGAAGATAAAATTGTGGCTCAAGAAGAAGTTTCAGCAAGAGGAGAAGCAGGGGAAAGTGTCCACCGGGAATTTGAGGAGATTGGCGGAGGAGCCGAAGTAGATATAACTACTGATAGAGGAGATATAATGGCTATTTTTAATGGTAGAATTGCCGGTAATGCCACTGTAGACCTTATATCTCAAAGTGGAGATATCACTGTTAGGCTTGACGATGGCATTTATGGAGCTGCTAAATTGAATATAGCTACTGCTGGTGATGTATATTTTATCAATGACCGTGATGAAATAGCAGAATTTATTGATAGCGGCCATATTACAATTGAAAACGAAGGAGACATAATCTACAATAGGTAAAAATTGGCTGGTTTGGAGTTGGATTGGAGCCACTAAGGGGAGGCTATTTTATGGGGATAATGAAAGAGATTGAACTGGATTCCTGGCAGGATTTTAAGATTGGTCATGCTCAAAATAAGAAAGCAGGAACAGGATGTAGTGTGATATTACCGGCAGAAGAGGCTGTGGCCGGTGTTGATGTTAGAGGAGGAGCGCCGGGAACAAGAGAGACTGACCTTTTAACTCCAGGCAATCTGGCGGATAGGGTAAATGCAATTTTACTTACTGGGGGAAGTGCCTATGGTCTGGAGGCGGCAGCAGGAGTGATGCAATATTTAGAAGAGCAGGGGAGAGGTTTTGAAGCTGGGGGCTACAAAGTGCCCTTAGTGCCGGCAGCTGTATTATTTGATTTAACCTGTGGTGATGGCAGTATTAGACCAGATAAAGAAATGGGTTATCAAGCGTGTCAGGCAGCAGGTTTTTCAGCCTTAGAGGGGAACTTTGGAGCAGGCACAGGGGCCACCGTAGGTAAATATGCCGGTCTGACTGCAGCTATGAAAGGAGGAATTGGTCAGTTTATTGTCCAGGTAAATGAACTTAAAATTGGAGCAATTTTTGCCGTTAATGCCCTGGGCGATGTCTTTAGGGAAGAGGGTAATGAACCGCTGGCCGGGGCTCGAGAGCAGGTAAAGACCAATAACAATTCAGGCAAAGGTAATTATTCCTTAATGGCCGAGCAGGATAATGAATCTTATCTGGAAGCTCTCTCTCAAGCTCAACAACAACAGCAGACACTTCAAGGCAATACGGTTATTGGCACTATTTTTACCAATGCTGATTTAACTAACTCTGCCGCCTGTCGTCTGGCCAAAGTCTGTCATGATGGCATAGCCAGGGCGATTAAGCCTTCCCATACCATGTTAGACGGTGATACTGTTTTTGTTCTGGCCTCCGGTCAAGTAGATAGTGACCTGAATATGCTGACCAGACTGGGGGTAAAGGTTACAGCCCGGGCCATTGTGCGAGGGGTAGAGAAGGCCGAGACAGCTTATGGATATCCGGGGCTCAAAAATTAGTCAACAAGTTTTGCAAAGATGGAGGTTTGTAGATTGCTAGCTAAATTTAAGGGAGATAAGCAGAAAAACAAAATATTAAGCAAACAGGTGGAGAAAAACTATAAATTTCTGACTTTAGCCACTTTTATTTTTACCGGGGAAGAGCTGGGATTTGCTGATATCAAGGTAGAAGAAGATTTGCTTCCCCGAATTAGAAAAGAATGGTCTAAGTGGCAAAGGGTCCAGGATAATTCCCGGCGCCTGCGAATAATTAGAAAATTATTTGGTTTTATACTTGCTGCCTGGCATAATACTATTTACCACCAGAATTATGAGGCAGAGCTAAAAAAAGAAGACTGGCAGCTAATTGAAACTAATGGGATAAATAAAATGCTGCGTTCACTGAGTGCACTAAAGGAGGGAAGTTCAGCTGGACTGTTAGATTTACAAAAGAGCATGGAAAATGTATCTGTTAATTTAGCTGATTTTTTAGTGCGCATTAAAGAGAAACTGACCCGGGCAGAAAAAGATTTTTCTCAGGAGATGAAAGGGGCAATGGTAGCTGAGCTGAAAAATCGCTTAAAGGAGAGCAGGATTAATTTTCTTTATGAAAACTTTTCCCGGGAACTAGGCAATATTTTTCCAGAAACCGATATTCCCATTTTAGTCCAGGAAGAAATCAAAGAGCTCTTGTTTAAAGAATTATTAGCAGAAAAACTAAAGGAAGACCGGCATTTATATGGGGAAAATTTTCTTTTGTCAGACCTAAAATCTCCTGAACAGAGCCGGAATCTACCAGCAGTTAGACAATTGGCTTTAGAAACAGCTAGAATTTTAACCAATTCTTTGTATAAGCAGGAAATAGCCAGCAGCAAAATAGAAATTATGGCAGAGATTATTTCGCGCTCTTTAGACTATAGTGGTTATGAGGAGATAGCAGA
>PWEJ01000135.1 GCA_003553485.1 Halanaerobiaceae bacterium
AGAATATGTTGATAATCTTGCCATTTCCAGGGTACCAAATGGCTATCAATATACTCTGAAATATAATGAGAGCGTTCTACTTCACAGCCCAGTTCATTTAACATCTCTTCTATGTCATTATTGGTGGAACCTTCCATCACTACATATATCTCGCCGATTATTCCTATTTTAAAGCGCTCATTAGGCGGAGGAAAATTATATTCCAATTCAGCCAAATAATCTCGAGCCCATTCTTCTACCTCGGCAATATCTTCTTTGTTTTCAATCTCCAAATAGCGATTTTGAATCTTTTCCCAGGCATCAGAAACAGCCCTGGTATCTACAGCATGGGCTCTATTTTTATGGATTAACTTTTCTATTCTATCCATGGAATGAGCCAGAGCATAAGCTGTTCTAATGGATTTAATTACTTTAAACCAGGAATTGTCAAGTTTTATTTTTTTAAGATTGCGCAAAAAAGGGCGCCAGTCCTTAGGGGCGTCAAAAACAATGATCTCAAGGTCCAGTCCAGCATTATCGATTATTTTTTGATGCAATTTACCGTAATAGCCAGCCCGACAGGGGCCATGGCCACCACTGGTAACTATAGTATCAGCTCCCATTTCCTCAACTTCTAAATAAGTCCCCATCAATACCTTGAGGGGAAAACAGGCAAATTCGGGAGCATATTTAACACCTAAATTAATTGTATGTTGAGTGGGGCGAGGGGGCATTATTATATCGTGCCCTAATAAATCCAATAATTTATAGTATAAAACTGGAGTGTCCATATAGGGAAAACTTACCTTCATTTCTTTTCACACTTCCTTGCTTCCTTGGTTTTTTGCAGCCTTAAAAGGTCTACAAAAGCTTCTACCCGGGTTAACAAATGACTTTCTCCTGTCTGTTCATCAATTCTTAAAGTCATAAAGGGGGTATCATACTCATCTGAATCAATATCAATAAAGGGGCCCAGAATAGAATCTGGCCCACAGCCAAAGGCAGTCACGTGGATTATACCATCAATCTCATCTGATTTAAGAAAATGATAGCCCGTCCCCAGTAACTTATTGCTAAATTCCCAGAACATTTTTTTCCGGGGGGCAAATTGGTCAACCTCTTTTTGGATCACAGCATCATCTATCATTTCAAAGGTTACTATATTTACATTCATCTCCCGTAATTTGCCCAGGAGGTCCATATTAACAAATTTATCGTAAACATTATATACATAACCCAAAAGACCAATAGTTAAATCTCCTGTATCAGGAGTGCGCTTGATATCCTCTAATAATTGGTCACTGGTAAATCCTCTACGGTGCATACTGCGATATTCCTGCCATTTCTGGCTGGCACTTTTTAAGGCCTTTTTTAAATCTCTCTTGCTAATATCAAAGACTTCCAGAAATTTTTTGTAATCCTTCCAGTCAGAGATATCATCACTATCATGTTCAATTTTGTGGGTTAAGACTTTATCTTCCATCCCCTCTAGAGAATATCTTATCATATCCGGCAAACCCAAAAACTTAGGGCAGAGAGTTACTCCCTCGCGAATATTGACTATTCGGGGGATATAGACCAGATCAACACCCTGATCCACCAAATCTAATACCTGCCCTACATATACTTTCATCGGTACACAGATTTCCGAAATAGAATATTTTACTCCTTTATTCATTATCCTTTCATTGTTTTTATCAGAAACCACTACCTCGATTCCCAGCTCTTGAAAAAGCTCTTCCCAGAAAGGATAGTAATAAAAAAACAATAAAGACCTGGGGATTCCAATTTGCATATTTGCTTATCCTCCTAAATTCGACAAAATAAAAGGCTATAATTTACTTTAGATAATATCTAACTTGCTTACATTCATTATTATATTACTTGATAGCCTTTTCTTTGTCAAATAAACCAGCCAATTGTTAACTAATAACATGGGATATTTTTAGTCTTTGCTTAAATTTACCTTTTCTAATATATAACTGGCAGAGAATTCTTCAGCTAAAATATCCATATATATTTCAGCAAACCGCTCTCCTCCGACTAGTCGGGCTTCTCTCCGACGGCCGATTTCTTTAAACCCTACCTTTTTATAGCATTTAACGGCCCGAGGATTATACTCATAAACGGTGAGCATAACATTGTGGAGATTGAGTATATTAAAGCCAAAATCTAAAAGCAGATTAACTGCTTCCTTGCCATATCCTTTATCCCAGTACTTTTTATTGCCAATAAAAATTCCTAGCTCACCCGAGGAATGAATCTGATTAATATCAAATAAACCACAGCTTCCTAGCAGTTCATCCAGGGATTTTTCAACAATTGCAAAGTGATAGTCTTTATCATTGAGTTCTTCGAGGAACTTCTTTTGATCTTCTAGATTAATTACCTGATGAGCATTGCCTAAATTCAGCGAAGCTTCCAGATCATTTATCCACTCTGTAAACTTTTCAGCATCTTCGATATTTAGAGGCGAAAGATAAAGACGTTCCCCAACAAGCTTGCGATAATATAGCATTATAATTCCTCCTCAGTTAGTTTGTCTGGTTAGATCAGGATTTTCTAAAGCAAAAGCAAAACCAATATCAAATCAAGTAACATTAGCTGCTCTTTCAAAAAGCCTGTTAGATTAAATTTTGTCATATTATACAATTCGGCATTAAATAAAAAAGACCTGCAAATCAAGCTTCATAGCTTGACAGTCAGGCAATATTATAGTAAAATTTATACCGTCAGGAAAGAAAATCTGGAGGGATGTCCGAATCTGGTAAGGGGCCGGACTTGAAATCCGGTGAAGCCGAAAGGTGTGGGGGTTCAAATCCCCCTCCCTCCGCCATTGATATAGCAAGGATTATAGCACTTTTTTTACTTCTGCTGAAAAGCAGTTTTTTTGTTTTTAGGGGTAAATCCTGACATTAGACATTTTTGCTCAATTAAAAGTCAAGTGATAGTAGTAAATATATAAATTTAGCCCCGCCGAAGCCAGGGATTAGTAATTTTATTCACACAAATTGCAGCATTAACTTTCCTGAATGGTCAACAAACAACTTAAATAAAATCGACTCCAAAACCAATTATCATAATGTCTCTATAAAAACTGTAAATGATATTGAAAATAGTTAGCTTCATTAAAGTTTTAGTATTTTTTAATTATTTGAGAAATCGATGTCTTTTTGCCTGATATTATTATTGCGCAAAAGTTGATTAAAATAAGTGGTTTTTGGACTGGCCTTTTGATTTAAAAGCTCAAATAAAGCTAAGGTATCGCTTTTTGCTCTATGTTCATTTTTAATTTCAATTTTATGCTCATTTACTAAATCTACGAGTTTTTGTGAGTCAAATCCTCTACTCTTCCAGTCAATATCCCTATAGCTACAAAACCATTCTTTATTTGAAAGATAATCAAATTCATTCTCTATGTATTTCTTATCAAAAGAAGAATTATGTGCAACCAGAAAATCTGCTTTATCAAATATTTTATAACAAATTTCAAAGTCAAGGTTTTTCCCTTCAAGATCATTCATGCTTAGCCCATGTTTAGCTTGTGCCCGGGGATGAATTTGGCAATTTGGCTCCCTTAAACCTGTATAATTAGCAATAGGTTCTAAGTAACCTTCTTTATCAAACTTTACTAACAAAAGCGATAGTTCTATTAATTCATCTTTATTTGAAAGTCCAGTAGTTTCTGTATCCAATATTATTGCTCTGTTATTGTACTTTTTATCAGCCTCAGTTTTAGTTTTAGCAGTTTTCTCTAAGTGCTGTTCAAAACTATACTCTTTATTGTCTTTAGTGTTGCACATTAATTCATTTTCTTCGCTCTTATTATCTTTGTTTTTGCCCCATAAATACAATTTTCTAATGACATAAGCAATTAAAACTAATAAAATAATTTCAGCCAATATTATCTACCTCGCCTTTATCATTTATTGCCTGTACTGCAAAATCGCTCTTCTAGCTATTATATGAGTCTAAAGGTTTTACTTATACTCTTTTTCACTTATTATTATACTTAACTAAAAATATTCTAGTCCTTCTCAAATTCATCAAAATCATGAGAATCATCCGACTTCTTAATGTATTTCTAGGAATTGTCCTGGCATACTATTTATTTTAGATTTCACCCCTGCCATGCTAATCTCTTTTTGCGCGGAAAATTCCCTCTTGCAAAATTACATATTCTGCAACTGTCGACGCAGCTTTAAAAGAGCTTTTTCTTTGTCCTTACATTCCAGCATAACATCGAATTCTGTACCCACCTCTTTTTCAGCCATCTTCATAAAACTGGCAAATTCTTCAGGATCAATTTTTCTGGCATGGCGGGTGGGTTTTTCCGAGCTGGCCGGAGAGGAAAAGTGCAGTTTAGGCCTTCTCTCC
>PWEJ01000011.1 GCA_003553485.1 Halanaerobiaceae bacterium
ATATGTCTATTATAATAAGGAAGGTAAGACTTTTATGAGGGAGTACGTTGAGACCAAACCTACTAACACTCCAGCTTTAATGCGGTCTAAAGAAGATTTTGCCCGGGGAAGCAAATTATATCATTACCTGAATCAGACTGACTTCCAGGCCTGGGAACTAAGGATCGATAGAAAAAACGAAACTATGTCCGGCTATAATAAACTAAGCCAGGTGTTTAGAAAATATCTCAGTGCCGGGGTCAAAGACTTCAACCTTATATTTGAGGTGGAAGCTCAAAATATCGGTCCAACTTCTGCCAGCTTCACCGGCAGAGTCATGAATGAAGGAGATTTTATAGTCTTTTACAGCAAATTTAAGGGTACAGGCAATAATCTAAACCAGTATTCCGGCCAAACAATTGAAATTAATACCACTGACATCATCGATAACAGATTTCATTTTACCTTAAATAATCTTAAGCCAGGTGAAAGTTATTGCTGGCAGATGTTTCAAAAACCGGTACTTATCTTTCCTGCTAAAAAGCTTTACTATGATACGGATATAAACTATGGAGAAAGAACTCTTGAGGTGATTGTGGGGTTGCTGGATGAGAAAGATCAGTTGATGCTGGATTCTTCAATCCGCCACCGGCTGATTCACTGTCCTGAGACTCTGGACCATTTAGCCTATATTGAGCTTCACTGGCCCCGAATACCTCAAGCCAGGGAATATTTGGTCTATCTTGTGGCAGCTGAAGAAGACAAAGCCTACCTGATGGGTAGGCCAAAGAAAAATAACTTTATCCTGCACCGGGAAATTGATCAATCAGATCCAGCTATTCCCCTGATCGAGCCAGAGACTAATGCCCCCTATTCTACCTTAAATCGGGAGTGGTCCGGGGAAAGTGGTCTCTATAGGTTTACTGCTGGTTCCCTAACTCCTCGATTCTAGCAGCTGCCCCTCCCACAAGTGGAGTGCGAAAATAGTAGTGACCGCTCTCTCCCTTCACGAAAAGCGGAGGTGGCTGATTTTCTATAGTGGCCAGCTCTGCTTCTCTTTCTTCTTTGATTGCCGTCAGAGGCTGCACTAGCATCAAACAGTAACTCCTGTCAGGCATAAGATCAGGGAGGGTAAACCGTCCCCCGTCATCAGTTATAAAGGCTGGAGGTATATCTACTGGAGGCTGCCAGTCTTTAGCACCGGCCAGCTTCAAGTAAATCTGAAAGTTCCCGGGCACATCAAAGGAAAACTTAAATTCTGCCTTCCTGGGATAAATTCTATCTGGCAAAACCCTTCTAATAAAATTAAAACTGGCTCTTTCCTGATAATAGGCGTTGAGAACCTGCTGCATAAATAAGTTTAGGTAAGTATTTCTGGGTCTGGTTACTTTATTGCGCCAGCTGGTAATATCTATAGACGGCACATTATTCATCCGCCCTATACCCTGAGCATACCTGGCTTGAACAGCAAGCTGCTTTTCGCTTTTCGGTCCGGTAGCAACCCTGGTATTTTTATAAGATTGCTGGTTACCGTATTGATCTACCCTGTAGATTTTATCACCGATTTTACCCCGGGTTTCTATATTTAAATCTGCCGGGTTTAAATCCTTTCCATCACCATTATCTTTTTCCCTGGTCATAGTTAAAGATTCATCTCCTTATTTAAATTTGCCTGCTCAAGCAGGGGCTTTTCTAAAAAGATCTTCTATAAGGGACAGGATTTTTTCTCTGTAGGCCAGCTTTTTAATCCAGGGTTCAGGGATGGCTTTTTGGCCATAGAAGGCTCCGGCCAATTGACCGGTTATGGCTCCTATAGTATCAGCATCATGCCCCAGGTTAACAGATTTTAGAAGAGCTTCTTTAAAACTATCACCTTGATAAAAGGCCCAGAGGCTGGCCTCTAAAGAGTTGATAACAAAGCCATCAGAGGATATTTTAGCAGCTGACTCCTTTGCTAAAGCCCCGGATATTGCTTTGAGAACTCTATTATCCAGAGATAAAATAGCCGCTGTAGCGTTGATTTCTTGCTCTTTATAGGCAGTTGACTTATCTTTAGAATTGATAAATTTTTGTATTAGCCCCCCGACAAAGCGGCAGGCATCGATGGCCATTATATTGTTGTGGGTTGTCAGTGAGCTCTGACCTGAATATTCAACTGCCCTGGCAAAATCACGATGGCAATACATCGGTACCGGAGCCAGCCGCATCAGACTGCCGTTACCGGCTGCCCGCTCCTTTTCCGGCGGTAATTCACCAGTCAGTTTATAATGATTTAAGGAATCAGCGGTATTATTGCCAATATCAAAACATTCGCCAGTAGAACTTAAATATCCTTCTTGATACCATTTTAAATATTTAGCTAATTGCCCCTTGAGATCAAAATCGGACTCGATTAAACTTTCAGCCAGACAGAGGGCCATGCTGGTATCATCAGTCCAGTAGCCTGGCTCTAAGTCATGGGGGCCTCCTCCCTGCATATCCGTGACCGGGTCAAAACTGCCCCGGGGCTTAAACTCTACCTGAGCACCTAAAGCATCACCGATGGCCAAGCCCAGCAACGTTCCGCTAAATTTATCATAAGTGTTATCTTTCTGACTCATAGCTAAACCTCCCTATTTATTAATTAGGGATAAATAAGATTTCTCCTCTATGGTTTAGAGATACTTTTCCAATAATTATCCTATTTTCTCTAATTATCTGGAAAAACTAATGATTTAAAAGAGGAATTCATTAATTGAGCCAGAATAAGTATTAATAGCACGTTTTTAGAATTAATGTTACTAAAGCTTTTTTAAAATTTATATCTGGGAGGAAATACAATGGAAGATTATCAGGATTTTAATCAGGAAGAATGGCAGCAGGTGGTTGATTTTCACGGTCATGCCTGTCCCGGTTTAGTGATAGGTTATAAGGCAGCCAGACTTGCCCGGAGGGAATTGGGAGTTAGAACAGCCAGCGATGAAGAGCTGGTCTGTGTCACTGAAAATGATGCCTGCGGCGTAGATGCCGTGCAGTGGCTGACAGGTTGCACCTTCGGTAAGGGAAACTTATTATATCGTCCGGTAGCTAAACAGGCTTTTTCCTTTTTTCGCCGGGATAAGGATAATGAAGGGCAGACAGAATCAAAGATAAAAGATAAGCCTCAGGCTATTAGATTGGTTTTAGAAAAGTCTTCAGAGTGGCCAGAGGATAGGGAGGAGGCCCTTAACTGGTTATTAGCAATGGAGGCTAATTCTCTCTTTCAAATAAAAAAGCCCCCCTATGAGTTACCTGCCAGAGCTCAGATATTTTCCACTCTGGTCTGCGAGGAATGTGGAGAAGGGGCGGCTGAATATGCTTTTCGATTACAGGATGATAAGCGGGTGTGTCTGGACTGCTATGACGGTTATGATCGTGAGGTGAAAGATAATCTTAAGTTAGATTAATGAGTTTAGTTAAAGTTTAGTTGAAGAAAAGTCAAAAAAAGTTAAGTTAAAAAAGTAATAGCTAAATATTAATTGCTCAGGGCAATCAAAGTTGCCCTTTATCTCAGTCCTTTATCAAATCTTCCAGGATCTCCTGGATTTCAATGATGCTATCAGTTAAGCTTTGAATCGCCTGAGCCTGCTGTTCAGTTATTTCACTGGTATCATCGGCACTACCATCTATCAAATCCATTTGCCGGCGCATCTCAGTAAAGATTTCATCGATGTCACTGATAGATTCTTTGGAGTCCTCTGATAGCTTTCTAATCTCTTCAGCTACCACGGCAAAGCCTGCTCCCTCTTGACCCAGGCGAGCAGCCTCAATGGAGGCATTGAGACCTAAAATGGTGGTTTGATCAGCAATTTTGCGAATGGTATTATAGATCTCTTCAGTCCGGGACATGCTATCATTAACATCTTCCACCAGGCTTTCTGTTTCCTGAGCCTGGGTGGAAATCTCCTGGCTGCTGGCTGTTAACTCTTCAGCCGTAGCTGAGACCTGTTCCACTCTGGAAAAGACTTCATCAATAACTTCTGCTTTCTTTTCCTGCTCTCTTTGCTGTTGAATTTCAGCTTCTACTACTTTAGCTGCCATCTGCTGCAGGGGACGAACTTCTTCCGGATCACCGGTAATACCAATACAGGCGATTCTCTCACCTTTATGGTCCACAGCGCCAGTATAACCGGGCAGACAGCCCTCCATCTCTTCAGCTTCTGCAGTTGAAATGGATGCTTTATCCCATTCTCCTGCCATGACTTTCTGGGCACCTTCATGGATATCTCCCCGTCTTTCGGGCTGGGTGGTTGCTATTATTTCACCATTATTACCCATGAATTGTACATTATTGCCGGTAACTTCATGGAGTATGTTGACTATCCTTTTAGCAAGTTCCTCTGGCACTTTATGTTCCCAGGCCATTATTAGCCTCCTTTAGGATTTTGATACTTTGTTAACAATATATCAATTTCTAAAGGAATTTGCAAAAATAATTATAGTCCTATTTTACTGGTCTAATTGGTCTAAACCAGTTTTCTTTATTAATCTAACCTACCCTTCCTCTTGAAAGGCCAGGTTTAAAGCCATTATCTCATCACACCATTTTAAGGATTCCAGGTATTTCTCCCCAATTATCTCTTCTTCTATACCTATTTCTTCTCTTAAAGTTTCAACCTCTGACCAGTCTGCCTTTTCACAGGCTAAAATCAACTGATAAACTAAACTCAGAACTCCCTCTTTATCCAGTATAGCCTGCTTGATGATATCATGGATGGGCAGTTCTGCCAGCAAGGATTTAAGCCGTCGCTTTAATATCACATCTAGAAGAGAAAAAAGTCCCGTCATAAAATATTTTTCCTGTTCT
This sequence comes from Halanaerobiaceae bacterium, assembly GCA_003553485.1. GTDB lineage: Bacteria > Bacillota > Halanaerobiia > Halanaerobiales > Halarsenatibacteraceae > T1SED10-84. The sequence goes on from PWEJ01000011.1 coordinate 4,805, forward strand.
AACCGGTCTCCCTTTTCTGTCGCTATTAACTCACAAAATCTGGCCCTAACTAAGGCTAATCTTATTACTTCTGCTTCCTTTTCACTGGCCATCTCTTTGATGACAATAAGGTTTAACCATTTTCTCATTTCCTTTAAGCCCAGGAGCATGATGGCCTGATTGAGAGAATTAACATGACTTCTAATCCCGAAGGCAGCTGAATTTATCAAGGTCAATAGTTTATAAGAAAGGGAAGCATCTCTTTTGATAATTTCAGCTAATTTAATGACATCTACATCCTCTTGATTTATTTCCTCCAGGGCCTGGAAATAATTGATGGAATAGACCTGGATATCTTTATTAGATACGTAGCGGGGCTCGGTGTAGAAATCACCGTGAAAATATTCAAATTCATCCTCCAGGGCCTGCTGGTAATGATCTCTACTGGCCAGATCTGTAATAAGTAATTTTAACTCAAATTTATCAGCTAAAGTTCTTATCTTTTTCTGTAATTCAGGAGTTAAAGCCGCAAAATCTATTTTCACCATATCTATCAGGGGCAATAAAGATAAAAATTTGCGCTGAAAGACAAAATTTTCAAAGGCCAGTCTATAGCCCCTTCTTTTTAGTTTTTTGCTTAACTCAGTAATATCATCAGCGTATTCTTGCTCTCTTTTAAAAACCGGAGCTATCAAATCCGGAGCTGGAGTATCTGCCAGCAGTTTTCGCAAAAGAGGATTAGTGGCATCTATTAAAGCTATTTTATTATTTGAAATTTCCTGGCATTCTGCTAGCAGTTGATCTGCTAATTCATCCTTATGCTTTAACTTATAGGCCCAGACCTGTTCTTTATTGGTAAAGATAGGCTGGCGAACGATAGGCTGAGTCATGGTATTAATCACATCTTTCCTTTCTAAGGGCTAAGATTAAACTAAAATTTAAAATGAGCAATAATACTTATTAGAAAGATTATTGATAATTGCTCACTATATTTATTTCTCCATCAAGACCCCATAATCCTGCAATTTCTCTTATATTGTGCCATGAACAATTCTAACTACCTAAATTTTGTTCTCGGAACAGCTCCTGCCCTGATAGCCTTGATTTTGTCAGCAAGAAATATAAAGTCCTGATTAATTTTAGTTTAAATTTTAATCGGAAAGATATAATTTAGTCAAATAGGATCTGTATTTATCATAGCCCTGCTGGTAGATTTCCTCATGGGCTGATTTAGGCTCTATAGTCTCTTTCACCTCAAGCAGGTCAGTAAAATCTTTTTCTGAGGAAGGGCGATTATTTTCTTCATCAAAGCAGCTCAAGAGCAGAGCTCCCAGAGCCGGGGCCCCGGCTTCAATCTCCCTGATTTTTATCCTAACAGCTAAAATATCGGCTAAAATCTGGGGCCAGAGGGTGCTTTTACTGCCTCCACCTATCAAATTAATATCGGTAATCTCTTCTTCTCCTAACATCTCCTCTAAGTTATGGCGCAGGGAATAGCCAACACCTTCTAAGACAGCTCTGAGCAGCTCCTTTTTACCATGGGAGCTCCCCAGGCCTAAAAAGGCTCCACTATTTTCCTTGATCTTCACCGGACTGCGCTCTCCCTTTAAGAAGGGCAAAAATAAAAGTCCCTCCGAACCAGGAGCAACGGAGGCCATTTCTCTTTCAACTTTCCTATAATCTTCATCCTTTATATCAGAAGAATCCTGATCGGCTAAAACAGTGGACAGCAGCCAGTCATAGGGATCTCCGGCATTTAAGATTGCTCCTGCGGTAATATAGCCTTCACCCTGGGGGTCAGCCAGACAATAAATCGCTGGATCTTCTTTGATGCCGGTGGTGGGGCTGGCCAGCCAACCGGTGGTACCCAGATAGGCATAAACATCACCTGGTTGCCAGGCTCCTGCTCCTAAGGTAGAGGCAGCCAGGTCACCGGCTCCATTTAGCACTTCAGTTGCTGGACTGAGGCCAAAGGTATCTCTAATTTCAGGTCTAAGATATCCCACCAGAGCACTGCCAGGCTTTAACTCCGGCAACTTATCTATATCGAGATCAAAGGTCTCCAGTAATTCTTGATTCCAGCTACCGCTCTGATAATCATAAAAGCCTGTCACTGAAGCATTAGTATAATCAGTGACGTTTTTTCCCGTCAGGACAAAGTTAATATAATCTTTGGCACCCAGGATTAAATATTCATGCCAGGAAAAAACCTCGGGATTATATTTCTTGAGCCAGAGATATTTGTTAATAGACATTAAAACATCAAAATTATAACCAGTAGCCTCTTTGATCTCCTGCTCTCCATATTCAGTTAAAATCTGTTGATACTCTTCTTCTGCCCTGCTATCTGAATAAAGGAGCACTTCTGAGAGAGGCTTACCCTTATCATCCAATAACAGACAATCTTCCATCTGACCGGTAGAAACTATTGTTTTTATATCCGCTGCGGTGATTTCCCTTGAGTTTTTCATATCTATCATCAGTTTTTTAAAAGCCTGCCACCAATCAGTAGCCTTCTGATATTGCCATCCCTCATCCTGATAACTGGGGATAGGTTGCTCGTCCTGATAGACGACCTGATAATCTTGATCAAATATAACCATTTTGACCAGGCTGGTGCCTAAATCATAGGTTAAGGTTAAGTTCTGCTCGTTACTCATTATCTAACTCCTTTCTAATCCATTTTGCAAATCTCTGATAAAGGCTTGAGCTTTAGCTTCACTTCTCTCTAAAGCCTGTAATAGTGCACTGCCAACAATAATACCGTCAAAACCTAAATCCATCAACTCAGCCGCCTTCTCCCCGCTATCTATTCCAAAGCCAACTAACCGCGGTATTTCAGTTGGAAAGTAGTCAGCAGTTCTTTCCCTGATTTTAACCAGATGATCTTTATCCAATTTATCACTATTGCCCGTCTTGCCCTGATAGGAGGTACAGTAAATAAAAGGAGGTTGAGAAAAGCTAGCTAGATAATCACGGGCACTTAAGGTTTCTCCGGCAACAAAGGGGATGACCTGAAACCCCTCATCCTGCAGTGCTTTTATTGTTGAAGGGTCTTTGAGGTCGGGAAATAATAGATTATTAAGGCCTCTTTTTAATAATCCCGGTAAGTAGCTATCTTTTCGCTCCTGCAATTCCTCCCAGTAGCCCATGGCGATAATCTTCTCCTCACCATATTTCTCTGACAGGGCTGAGATATACTCCAGGTAATCCTGAGGTTGGTAGCCCTCCTGCCAGACCTGACTATGGGCCTGGCTGATAATTTCTCCATCCCGGGCGGGATTGCGAGAGGGGATACCAATTTCTACGGCATCTACCTCAGTTTTTAAAAGCAGCTTAAACCATTTTTCCGCCAGCTCTTTATCGGGGTAGAGAGCTGGTAAGTAAGTGAGTAATGCTGGTACCTGTTGAGCTTTTTTATGATAGAGATATTTTTGTAAGCTGGTTTTTATCTTCACCACTTTCACCTTCCTATCTGATTGCTATTCACTGTCAGTGTCTAAGCCCTGGAATATTAAGGCGGCAATAATAATGGCGCCGGTGAGGAAATCCTGAACATAATTGGGCACCCCTAGAATATTTAAGCCATTGGCCAGGATTCCCATTATTAAAACACCTACCATAGTACCTGGTATATTAGGGACGTTTTCCATGGATAAGGTCATACCCAAAAATACGGTGGCATAAGCCTGTAAAAGATAACCTTCACCTGCGGTGGGATGAGCTGAGCCAAGGCGAGAGGCTAGAATAATCCCTGTCATCGCCGAAAGTAAAGCCGCCAGACCAAAGGCGATTATTTTTTTACGGTCAGTATTGATACCTGAATAGCGGGCTGCTGTTTCATTGCCCCCGATGGCATAGAGATGCCGGCCAAACATGGTCTGATTAAAAATATACCAGAAGACCAGAAAGGTAACGGCCATAAATATTATCGGCAGTCTCAGGCCGAAAAGTTGCCCCTGGCCAAAGACTAAAAACTCCTGGGGGATACCAGAAAAAATTATGCTTCCTTCAGAATACCAAAAAGTTATTCCTCCTAATAGAGTTCCGCTGGCTAAGGTAGTTATAAAGGAGAGGATATTTACCTTGGCAATAAGCACTCCATTGAAGAGGCCAAAAAGAAAACTGGCTAATAAAACAATTGGTATAACCAGATAGATCGAATAACCCTGACTTAAAGCTCCTGCTGACATCACTCCAGCAAAGCTGGCTACGCTGGCTACCGAAAGATCAAACTCTCCCACCACCATCACCACAGTAGCTGCCATTGAAATAATGGCTAGAAGTGAGACCTGTTGAAGAATGTTGCGCAAATTTTGGGCGGTGAGAAATATACCTGGCATCAGGGCTGTAAAGGTTAATATGATAATAAATAGTCCAATTAAAGTTCCATATTTTCGTAAAAAGAGCTTCATTATTCAACCTCCTCGTAGCTTAACTGCAGTATGTTTTCTTCTGTTATATCATTGCCGGTAAGTTCACCGGTTATTCTTCCCTGATTCATCACCACTACTCTATTGCATAGACCTATCACTTCAGGAAGGTCGGAGGAAACAACAATAACCCCTGCCCTGGCGGTTAATTCTTTGATGAGGGCATATATTTCCCGGCGGGCCCCAACATCTATTCCTTCGGTGGGCTCATCGAAAATGTAAACCTGGTTTTCCTGCTCCAACCATTTGCCAATAACCACTTTTTGCTGGTTGCCACCGCTTAAAAACTTAACATTCTGGCGCAAAGAAGGAGTCTTAACAGCTAAGTTGGCAACAATCTTTTCGGCCAGCTCTTTTTCCGCCTTGGTTTTAATGTGATTAAGAGGTTTTAAAAGCGAAAGGTCTGCTAAATTAGGAAGAGATAAATTTTGTTTCACATTCATGTTCATTATAAGCCCCTGCTGTCGGCGATCTTCAGGGATTAAAGCTAAACCCCGGGAAATCATGTCAGCCGGGCTCCGGGGAATTATTTTTTCTTCCTCGATATATATCTCTCCAGCCTCCAGGGGCCTTAAACCAAAAATAGCCTCCATAAGCTCGCTTCTTCCTGAGCCAATCAGGCCATAAAAACCAAGAATCTCTCCCTGCCGGAGCTGAAAACTTATCTCCTTAAATTTAGAGCCGCTGAGCTTTTCGGTGCGCAAAACAGGAGGGCTCTTTTCTTCCAGAGGGTTTTTGGCTGGAAAGCGATTATCATCGCTCTTGCCCGTCATTAATTTGATCAGGCGGTCTTTATCAATATCTTCCACCTGAGAATCATGGACCTTTTTGCCATTCTTTAAAATAGTTATAGTATCGGCAATCTGAAAGATCTCTTCCAGTCGGTGAGAAATATAAATTATTGCTATTCCTTTTTCTTTAATCTTGCGCAGATTAGTAAAAAGTTCCTGCACTTCACTATCTGTGAGGGCTGCCGTTGGTTCATCAAGCACTAAAAGGCGAGCCTCCATCATAAAAGCTTTGAGTATTGCTACCAGCCATTTGTTGGCAGTGGAAAGCCGCGCAACGGGTTTATTAAAATCCAAAGTGAAATTCAGCTCCCCGGCCAGTTCTTTAACTTTAGCTGCCATCTCGGAGCGAGAAAAACGCCCTTTACTTTTGGGGTAGTCAAAACCAAGCCAGATATTTTCAATTGCATTAAAATGAGGGACCAGGTTGACGTCTTGATGAATAAAGGCAAAACCCAATTCTTTGGCTACAGCCGGATTATCTATTTTTTGTTCTTCACCGGCCACTTCAATCCTGCCTTCCTCAGGCTGATGAATGCCGGCCAAAAGCTTAATTAAAGTAGATTTACCTGCCCCGTTTTCACCTACCAGAGCTTTAACTTCTCCCGACTGCAGGGAAAAATCCACCTGCTCTAAAGCAGTGACTCCGGGGAATTCCTTTCTGATATTGGTCAGTTGCAGTAATTTTTTGGACATATTATTAAATCACCACCAAATATTTTTTCCAGTAAAGCAGGCAGCAGCTCCAGTCCGGGAACTGCTGCCTGTCATTTAATATAATAATTGGTTTATTCAATTATCAGATTGGTCTAATTAATCAATATACTCTTCCACATTATCGCGGGTTATCAGCTCTGTAGGAGCATACATTATTGAATCAGTAACTTCTTCACCGGCAAAAATAACTTCCAGTTGGTCAACCAGTATTTCAGCCATGGCTTCAAAGTCCTGCCTGACAGTAGCCTTTAAAGGCCCGCCATCTCTGATCATTTCTAAAGCCTGCTCATTTCCATCACTGCCAACTATGGTGATGTCGTCCATCAGGCCAGCTTCCATCACCGCTAAAGCCGCTCCAATAGCAGGTTCGTCCCAGGCAGCCCAGATACCATCTATATCAGAATGGGATAGTAAGATGGATTGCATGGCATTTTGCGAGTCTTCTATCGGACCGGGGACTTCTACGTAATGGTCATCTACTATTTCGATATCTCCTTTGAAATCAGCAATAGCATCAAAGACTATTTCCCGCCGATGTACACCTGGATGGCCGGAATGATAAAGTTTAACAATTTTGCCTTCCTGGATATCGTTGAAAAGATAGCTGGCTGCCTGAGAGGCAATAACGTAATTATTGGAAGTTACATTTAATAACATGCCTTCAACCAGATCGGCATCTCCAGCTACCACGGGAATACCAGCTTCAGCTGCTTCGGCAATTTCGCTACTAACCTGATTGGCATCGCCCATTCCCATTACAATAGCATCAACATCCCGGGTAATTGCATCCTGGAAACGGCCGGCCAGAGCTTCATAATCGCTGCCGGTATCAGTCACGCTAACATCCCAGCCCATCTCTTCTGCCTGGGTCTCAAAGGTCCGCACTAAAGTATTGGTGGTCACCGATTCCAGATAAGGAGTGAGAACTGCTATCTCCTTCTCAGCCGCTGCACCTGCAGAAATAATTCCCACAAGCAATAAAGTAATAAGTAATATAGTAGTAAGTTTTTTCAATTTTAACCCTCCATTTTTTAAATTGTTATCTCATATTGATATCTCTTATTGATATCTTATGATTGATAACTTATGTTTAATTGTTTAATTTCTCAGGCCTCTTTTAGCCACCTGGCAACTGTTTCATCAGTAATTAAAACATTGATTAATTTTCCCCGGACTGCTCCTAAAATAGCTTCTCTTTTGTCCTGTCCCACTGCCAGACCTATCCGCAGGGGAACCTGCAAAAACTGCTGCTCCTTAATTCCAATTATTCTATCTGCAAAGGGGTTGGGAATAATCTGTCCCCGGTCATCGTAGATGAAAGGGCCAATATTTCCCTCCATTTTTAGCTCATCCAGACTATTTAGTTCCTCCGGGGTGAGATGCTCGGCAAAAAGAGGATGGTCTTTATCTCCCGGGCCTATTCCCACCAGCAAAAGATCAAGTTTGTCATAAAGAGAGAATATTTTTTTGATTCGATCCTCTGCTTTAAATACTTGGGCTGTATTTTTGTCCTTGACCAGGGCCGGGGCGTTTAATAAATAACTCTCGCCACCTAAGTTAGCCTTTAAAAGACTGCTAACTTCATTGCTATTAAAACTCAGTCCTCTATCAGTTAAAGACCCCACAATGGGAACAATTTTATAGTTTTTATTCGGAAAACCCCGGGCTTTATCTGCCAGATGCTTAAGGGTAGTTCCAGCAGAGATGCCGAGATATTCCTGACCCTCTGTAGCTCTAGATAGATATTCCAGGGCTTTCTCTCCGGCTTGATCTTTTTTTTCGGCCAGAGGGCAGCTGTCATGACGGTCAATAACTAAAATCTCTTTCAAGTCATATTTTTCTTCCAATTCGCTTTCCAGTAAAGAATAATCGGCATCAGGACTAACAATCTCAATTTTAATAATTCCATTTTCTTTAGCAGCACCTAAAAGTCGGCTTACTTTAGAACGAGAAATCTCTAATCTGTCGGCTACCTGACTCTGCTTGAGATTCTGCTGATAATAAAGGGTACAGGCTTTAGTCATTAAACGCAGCTCTTCCTCTTGATTTTCTTTTATAATGACACCCCCTTAAATGTTCTGCACATTTGTGCAAAGTATGAAATTATGTTTAATGTAATTATATAAGAATTATTGTTAAATGTCAATTATTTTTAAAAGCAGACAAAGGCAAGTCCCTTTTATAAATACAATTCCCTTTTATAAATAGATATAAATAGACACAAAAAATAAATAAACCCCATCCAGAATTTATCGGATGGGGTGAAAGTCGATTTAATATTTAAATTATAATGTACTGTAGGGGGATATATTAAAGACCTTCATCATCAAGATCGTCTTCATCTAATTCCATTTCCATCTGAGGAGCTTCTCCATTGATAAATTCTATAAACTCATCAGTTACGTCTTCCTGATTAACATCTGCTTCAGAGCCAACTATTGCGCCTTCAGCAACAATCATATCATAACCCTCTTCAGCCATAAAATCATCTACATCGGGCTGCAGAACATCCATGAGCCCATCTTCTGCGCCTTCTTCAACTGCCATAACCTGTTCTTCAAAATCTTGCTGTATCTGCTGCATCTCTTCTGCATCTTCTTCCGGATCCAAGCCAGCTGTTTCTTCCTCAAATTCTTGCTGTAACTCCATCATCTCTTCCTGTAATTCAGCTTGATAATCCATAGCTTCAGGGTGCTGCTGAATTACCATCTGGAGATTGACAGTTCCAGCGTCGATACTATCTGCTGCAGCTACTCCAGTAGTTAAAGTCAATGCCAGGGCCAGACCAACAACGACAGCTAACAATTTCTTAATTCTCATAAATTATTACCTCCTATAAGATATGAGAGTGATTATTAGGTTTTATGATCAGAAAAGCTTATAATTTACTGATTTAAAAAATTATTTTGTTGTCTTTCACTCTCGCATACAAATATATAGCATGAATATGAAGATTTTTTGAGAATGAAGTAAGCATTTTTACATTATTGGTTAATAATTAAGGAGGGGAACAGGTGCTTTAAGAAATTTTCCGGATAATTTTTGGCGAGAAAGTCAAAATTAGTCTTGATTATCAGGGAAGCTTGTGATATAATTTACATAGAAAAAATAAAAAAAGAATTCAATATATTTTTTAGGCTATTTTGTGATTTATTTAATTTATAAGCTATCAAACTCATGACGTCAGGGTTTTTCAACTGTTTTATCTATCCTTTTATCTGAGCTTTAAGTAGCAGGTTGATTTATAAACTAACGATTTTAAAAGGGGGAAGTTGCTCATGGAGGCTTTTAACTCTTTCATTCCTTTAGTTCACTGCAAAAGTTGTGAATTTAGCAACGAGAGATTTGATCAGGGGGAAAGCAATAAATGTCAGACCTGTGAATTTAAAAGTTTAATGACAGCCGGCAAAGTTGCAGAGAATTTCTCAGAAGAAATTTCTGCCGATAGTCAGAAGCAAGCTATTGAACCCTCCACCAGAAAACTTGCTTCTGTATAAATTAGAATTAGTGAAAGATAACAAAATTCCTGACCATAAACTTTGCCGGGAATTTTTTTCTTTAGATATTTTTTAATGCCTGCACAGCTTTTAATTTTATTGAAAAAGTTAGCTCCAGGTAATCTGCTCCAGAAACTTTCTATTTGTAAACAAGATTGACCTGTTTAAACATGTATTGTGTTACCGGACCAATAGATAATGCTCCTATAACTGTGCCAACACCGATAGTTCCTCCCAACAATATTCCCACTAAACCAAAGGTAACATCTAAGGCTACTTTTACAATTCGCAGGGAAAAGTTAGACCTTCTTTTGCAAAACATCATGAGAAATTCTAAAGCCCCTTCTCCTAGATTAGCGGTAACATAGATGGCTATCCCACTGCCTATAGAAATTATGGCTCCTAAAAGCATTAATATTCTCAAAGGTAAAAATTCCGGATTTATAGAGCCTAAAAAGAAATAAAGCATCTCCAAAAATAGCCCGATAAAGACGGCATTAACCACTGTGCCCGGGCCAAATTTATCTCTGGTCAAAAAATACAGGGGAACTAAAATCGTTATTTTCATAACCATATTTATGCCACCAATGGACAAACCAGTCACATTGGCAAACCCCTCTATCATCACCGTAAAGGGATCTGAACCCAGTCTAGAATTGACAAATAAGTAAACTCCCAGACTAATCAAAAAGACACCCAACAAAACCATACTAAATCTTACAAGAAAATTATCCTCTGTTATTTTTACTGTCATCCTTAACAACACCTCTGTAATTATAATATTTCGAGCATAGAAAAACTCCGTTCCCGGGGAAAAGACAGAACTAAAACCTGATCCCAATCAGAGAACGGAGATTATGTGTTCTGTGCTACAATTTTGATTTGAACTTTTTTATAACAACTTTATATTCACACTCGGAATATCATAACATAATTATTGGGTGTCGTCAAATTAAATTTTGGCTGCTGGCTCTTTAACCTTATCTTTGGAGATTCTCCCATCTCTTATCTCCAATAATCTGGTGGCATAATCCATAACCAGTGGATCATGGGTAGAGAAAACAAAGGTGGTATTTAGCTCTTCATTCATTTTCAACATAACCTGAATGACTTCATGGCTGGTTTCAGAATCCAGATTAGCCGTCGGTTCATCAGCAAGCACTAATTTAGGCTCTTTAATTAAAGCTCGAGCCACAGCTACCCGCTGTTTTTGCCCACCGGATAATTCTGCTGGCCTTCTATCTTCTAAGCCCTGCAGGCCAACCCGGGCTAAGAGTTCATAAACTTTGTCTCTCTCCTCATTTTTGGAATTCTTTTTTGCTATTCTTAAGGCAAAACTCACATTTTCAAAAGCCGATAAGACTGGTATCAAATTATAACTTTGAAAGATAAAGCCAATATGATTGCGGCGCAGGAGAGCCAGTTCGTTCTTGTCCATGCTGGTGATTTCATCGCCATTGATTTTCACCGTTCCTCTGGTTGGTTTGTCTAAAGCCCCGATCAAATTGAGAAGAGTTGTCTTACCCGAGCCTGAAGGGCCAAAAATGCTGGTAAATTCACCTTTTTTAATGGTCAGATCAATCCCTCGCAAAGCTGGCACCTTAATTTCTCCTTGCTCATAAATCTTTTCCACCTGCTGCAGGTTGAGAAGGGGCATAGCCACACATCCTTTCTGATTGTTGATTTTTCTCTTGCTTAACAACTGGTCTCTATGTGAACCTCAAATCTGCTATTAGCAATTATCAATTTGCAATACTCTATAATATTACTATTCTGGTCATAGTTAGGAGTCTCCTTCTTCAAAACCGAATTAGTTAAAGAATAATTGAGGGCATCATCGCACAAAAAGTTAAAACCCGGGGGGCTAATAACCCACCGGGTAATGAAGCAGCACCCCCTCAGGACTGCCTAGAAACTAAATCAGTTGTTGATTTCAAACTAATAAAATATGTTATTAGGAAAAATCTTTGGGTAAAGCAGACCAGGCTCCAGGTCTTTTTACTACCTGCGCGGCTCTGCTGGTAGCCAATTGGGCCGCTTTTTTTAAATCTAACTTTTGCAGCCAATCAAATAGTAAACTAGCAGTAAAGGTATCTCCTGCACCACTGGAATCAGCCACTGCTACCTCTCTGGCTGGAACTTTTAACCTTTTATAAGTTTTATTTTCATGCTTTCTTTGCAAGAAAGCCCCCTGTGCTCCCAGGGTTATAGCTAATAACTGCAGATTGGGATTGGCAAAAAAAAGTTCATTGGCCGCTTTTTGATAATTTTCTACTCCCGTAAGCAAGCTGGCTTCTCGTTTATTTAATACGATAAACTGGCAGTATTTTAAGAGCTCATTGATTCTTTCCCTCATCCAGGCCGGCAGCTCATCTCCCACCCTGAGATTGGGATCGCAGGCCACCAGGGGGTCTTGCTCTGCTAAAATTTTATCTGCTGCTTTGATAGCCTCTTTGAAAGCCCTTTCTCCTAAGGCAACTATGCCATCTAAAAATAAAATATCTATAGGTTTTTGCGACAAATCAGTTATGGCTTTAGCTGATAATTCAGCTGCAGCAAAGTGGGAAAAGCTTCTTTTGCTTTTCTCACCGCCGTCTTTATCTTTTTCAATTAGCTCCAATACTGTGGTAGTCTTAATACCATCAGCCCTAAAATCAGGCAAATTTATACCCTCTGCTTCCAGGGCAGAGATGATTTCGTCTCCAAAGATATCCTGCCCCACCTTGCCCAGCAGGGTGACCTCAGCACCCAGACGGGCTAAAAGAGTAGCAATATTGCAGGCCGGTCCTCCTGGAATAGTATGGAGCTCGTGCAGAGGTCTATGTTCATCTGGTCCAGGAAATTCAGAAAAATGAGCTACAATGTCTAAAGCAGGAATGCCCAGCAAAACAACTTGCAGGCTCTTATCCATTAAAAAATTCAACTCCTCTTTTTGATATACACCAGTTAACCCTATATCTGTATTATATGCAATTATTTAATTTATGTCAATTCATGGGTTTGATTTAGGATAAGATATCCTTGCCTGCAAAAATAAATTGATTCTGCTATTTATTTTTCGCCCTCATATTTGCTATAATAAAGTTAGAAGAAATAAAGAGGTATAAAATAATTTAACAAAATTATATTTAACGGGAGGGTGTTAGATGAATATCTTTAACCATGATTTTGATAAATTAGAGGTCAATGTAAATGAGATGATAGATTGTGTAGAGCAGTGCCTTAATGACGCTTTGGAATGCACAGTTCTTTATCTGCAGGAGGGAGAAAGCGAAGAAGTACGGCGATTGAATAAAAAGGTGGATAGAAGTGAAAGTGAAGCTGATGAATATCGCCGAAAAATAATACATAATATTTTGCAGGGTTCCTTAATGCCCAATACCAGAGCCGATATTCTTAATCTAATCGAAGCAATTGATGATATCGCCGATAATGGGGAAGATATTTTAGAGAGCATAATCTTTTTAAATCTGGATTTTTGCTGTATCAACCAGGAAGACCTGGAAGAGATGATTTCTCTTTTAAAGCAACAGTTTGCTGATATGACCAGGGGGGTTAACTCACTTTTTGATGAAATGAGCCAGGCTTTAGTCTATGCCAAAAAGTTAGAAGAGATCGAATCCAAAATTGATGACTTGGAAGAAAAGATGACCAGAGAAATCGGTCAGTTGTCGGATATAACTACCGGGGAAAAATTAATTCACCGCAAGCTAATTAAAGATATTTCGGATATTGCTGATGTTATTGAAGAGGTTGGCGACCATATCGAGATAATTATTTCAGTGAGAAAAGGGTGAAAATTAAGGTTGGTTAAAAAATTATTAAAGCCAGATCTCACCGGGCAGA
>PWEJ01000126.1 GCA_003553485.1 Halanaerobiaceae bacterium
GAAGATCAAGTTGAATCTCAGAAGTTGGAATCCAAAATGGTTGAATGGGGAGATTGTAATAACTAAAGCCAGGGAGGAACGCGCTAGGGCACCGGTTACCACTCGGAATTTGTCGAAAAATTATGGTGGGTGGCCCTGAAAAAATTCCCTAAAAAGTGAAATAAAAAAGACAAAATTAGGTTTACCTTTGCAAGTAAGCATCCCCATCACCTAAGAGCGAGCAGGTGGTGGGGATTTGCTATTTCTACAGAAGTAGTGAATTAAAAAGGATAAAATAATATATCATATCTACTAGCTCGTCACTGCCGGTGATTAAACACTATTCCCCCTTAGCCTCCGAGACAGACTTTTTAGGCACTTTTTAAGGATGTGCTTGAGTCTGTTGGAAACTAGCAATTACACGAAAAACAAAATATGCCTTCAAGTAAGATATGAAAAGCGAGCTCAGAGCTCATACCCCAATTACAGCTTTGACTCTTCAGGTAGGAAATAAAGGGGAATAAAATATATTTCTCTGGAATATTGTACTGGGAGATTCCCATAATATACCGAATAGTGACGATACCAGCTGCCAAAAAGTTATCTAGCACATTCATGGCTCTAGCACCACTTGCATTTACTGACCCGGACTCATTAATCCATAACCAACCAAAACGAGCCCGGGTTAACCAACAATAAATTAGATTAGTCTGGTTCTTAGCAGGCCAGTTTAATTTCGAGTAATAATTTTTAAATATTTATACTAAAATAAAGCTTGTAATTGATATCAAAAAGCTCGCTTCGCTCGCTAGGGTACCGGTCACCTCCCGGATTTTGTCGAAAAAATGACCGCGGGTGAGCTCGGAAGTTATTTAGCATTCACAGAATCGCACTCACGACAAAACAGATTGGGCTGGTTTACAGCAAAGCCAGTTTAATCTGTTTTTGTGGTTGATCGGGATTTTTCTTAGTTTAGTGATATGTCATTAAAAAATAACCTCATGGTTATATATTTTGAAAAGCCATTGATATCGAATTTTAAAAGGATTTTTGAATAATCAAAGAAATATTATTAAGTAAAAGCTAAATTTAATGAATTTGTCCATAGATTGTGATATAATATAAACCAAGAAAATAATGAGCATGCCTTAATGGATGGTTGTAATATTATATTTAGATATAATGTAATACTTTGTTTTTATATTATATTGATTGTCGAAAGAAATAAAGATTTTCGAGCGTGAAGAAGCAAGAATTGCGTATTTTTAAAAAACTGTTAACGGTAATGCTGTTGAAACTATTTCTGGAGGAAATATTAATGGCTGACAATATGGATAACAATTTAAGTAAGAATCAAAGCTATGATGAACTGGAAATTGACTTACGAGAATATATTACTTTATTATGGCAGAAAAAGTGGTTTATTATTGCTTTAGTAGTTGCAGCTGTCTTAATTGGCTATTTTTATACGGTACTAACGACGGAAGTGAAATATGAAGCTCGCTCAGAGATACTACTTATGCCACCTCGCTATACGGAGATAGAAGTTTCCGGGATGGGGAGGTCAACTTATGCTCATTTAGCTAAAACTGATGATATCCTCAGTCGGATTATTGAAGAATTGGATATTCGAGATAGGGATAATGAGTTAATCCATCCAGCTAAAATTGAAAATAATCTTGAACTTGAGATTATGGAAGATGAGGAGATAGTAACAGGTGAGACCAGTTTTTTGCTTACTATGAAAGTTAAAAGAACTGACCCCGAGGAAGCCAGTGAGATTGCCAATCTTTGGGCTGAACTTTTTAAGGATGATACACTAGCGATAAGATTAGGTGAAGTTGAGGATATATTTGAAGTGACGAAGAGTAGATTTGAAGAAACTGAAGAAAATTTGCAAGAGGCTCAGAGTAAATTACGTGATTTCAAGCAGGAGGCTCGCCTGGAGCAATTACAGGCCAGAAAAGATGCTCATTTAAAACAACAGCGGGAATATTTGGACAAAATCATAAAGTTAGAAGATGAGCTTGCTCTTTTGGAGGCCAGCAAATCTAGAACGGAAGGTCAGCTTGCTGACTTAGAGATTGAGGGTGAATGGTCCGGAGAACTGGCTAGAATTTTCCGGGGCCAGGAAGTTAGTGATAGAACGGCTGATTACTTTCAGGCCAGTCAAAATTGGGTAGAAGCTGAACTTCGCTGGCTGCAGAAAGAATTGGATGAGTTAGAGAAGATTTTAGCTGAAGAGCCAGAGAAGTTTGTTTTAGATAAAAATATGTTAGAAGAAGCCTTATGGGAAAACATTTTAAATCCAGAAGAATTAGAAGTTTTATCAGAGTTAGTTTTGCAAGAAGAGGTAGTTAACCCTACCTATGAGTATTTGCGCCAGGAATATGCTGACTTGAAGCGTAAGCTTTACTCCCAGCCTGAAATTCCAGTGGTTGAGGATGATGAAAATTTCTTTGAATCGGATATAAAATTTAATATTAATAATGAGGAAGATTTTTTGAATAAAGAAGCCAGTAAAGAAGATGAAAGTAATAACACAAAAAGCATTTTAGTCGAAGAATTTGACAACAATGCTATGGATACTTTTGCTGAAGAATTATTAGCTGACTTTAGCAGTGAGCTAGATCTTTTACAACATGATGTGGTTCATTATCAGGAACTGTATCAGCAAGAGTCTGAAAGATATAGAGAGCTGAAAGATGATCTAATAGATAAAAGAAACAAAATAGCAAATCTAGAAGAAGAATTTGCTTACTTTATTAATAAAGAAGTAGAAGTTGAGGAGAGTATAAACAACTTGGAAGATAGATTCTGGACTTACCAGGATGAAATCGCTAATTTAGAGCGTGAAATAAAGCGTTATGAAAATTCATATGATGAATTATCATCACAAATTGAAGAGGCCAGGCTGGCAATGGCTGAGCAAACTAGTGATGTTAGATTTGTTTCTGCAGCTGTTCCACCAGGACGTAGGATTGGGCGAGGAACTACTTTAAATATGGCTATAGCAGCTGTTCTGGCAGGTATGCTAGGTGTCTTCGGAGTCTTTTTTCAGGAATTCATGAAAGAGGAATAAACTTTGCCAGGCCTGGTTTTATTGGGGCTTAAGCTCTTCTCAAACCACTATTGAGACTGTAACAATACTGTAACAATTATTTGCTAAAATACTTACTACTGAGCCCCTGACCAGTGCTCAGAGCTGACAGGTCTGGATTACCAGACTTGCAACGTCATGGAGTTCAATATTTAATAATTCTGTAATGTTTAACACCTCAATTTTGCCTTGACATAAAATTTTGCAAGCTATCTATCGCCTGGAAGGAGAACTGAAATTTCATGCGCGAAGATGCCCGAAAATTAATGAGTTTATTTAATAGAAAAGAACGCCTGCAGATGCTCATCATCCTCTTTTTAATCTTTCTCATGGGGCTTTCCCAGACCTTTGGCGTAGTAGCTATTATGCCCTTTATGGAACTGGTGATGGAGCCTGAGATGGTCCACCAGAATCAATATCTCAGCTGGGTTTATAATACTTTGAACTTTTCTGATACCCTATCATTCCTCTATTTTGCCGGAGTGGCCATGTTCCTTATTATTCTTGTGACCAATACCATCTCTATCTTCACCACCTGGGTCAAGTATAAATTTATCTGGCGGAAAAGTCACCGCCTGGCGATGCGTCTGCTGCGGACCTATACCTATAGTCCCTATGAGTTCTTCCTGCAGCGCAATAGCTCCGATTTAAGCAAAAATATCCTCCAGGAGGTCAAGCAGCTCACCAAGTATGTTTTAGTTTACGGGGCTGATTTTATCACCTATGCCTTAATCGGTCTGTTGATTTTAACCTCCATGTTTATCGTCAATCCCCTGATCACCATTTTTGCCCTGGTCCTGATGGGTGGAGTTTATGCCGGAATTTATTTTTACACCAGGATGAAGCTCAAGAAGGCCGGTGATGAGCGCCTGGAGGCCAATCAGTATCGCTATAAATATGTCAATGAGATTTTTAGCGGCATTAAAGATGTTAAGATTAATGACCGCGAGGAATTTTTTATCGATAAGTTCCGCCGCCATTCCCGGGTTGAGACTGATAACCGGGCCTATAAGGATGTGGTGGGGAGGATACCTCGCTATGCTCTTGAGGCTATGGTTTTTGGCGGGATAACTTTACTGATTCTTTTCTTTTTAAATCAGCAGGGCACTATCACTACTGTGATACCCCTTCTTAGTTTTTATGCCTTTGCTATTTATCGGCTTAGGCCTTCTCTGGATAAGGTCTTTAAGGCTGTTGCCAAGATCAGGTTTAATAAGTCGGTACTGGATTTAATTTATA
>PWEJ01000007.1 GCA_003553485.1 Halanaerobiaceae bacterium
CTTAAAGAGATAGTGGTCAGTGAAACTGACTTTAATGTTGATAAATATTTATATAAGGGGTCTATTGGTCAGGGTAACTGGGCTTATGTCCCCTGGCTGGCTATTTTAAATAAAAATATAACTACGACTACCCAGCAAGGTGTCTATATCGTTTATCTTTTTTCAGAAGATATGGAGAGGCTTTATTTGACTTTAAATCAGGGAGTAACAAAAGCTTCTAATGATGAACTAAAAGAAATCAAAGCCAGGTTAAGAGATGAATTAAATTTAGCAGCTTTAATAACCGATGACAACGTTAATCTAGCAGAATCAGGTAAGGGAGCTGAGTATGAAAGTTCAACTATTGCCTATCTTAAATATGATTATTCAGATATAGTCTCAGGAACGATTTCAGAAAATAAATTAAGAGAAGATGTAAAACACCTGTTAGATATTTATAACCAGTATGCTGGATATTATAGACAACAGAAACAAACTCAGAAAACTAGTGAAAAGAAAGCAGAATATCTCGATACACCGACAATTATCAACAGGATTGAAAATTACATCAAGGCACAGGGCTTTACCTATCCTAAGAATCTCATCAGAAATTTTTATCTTTCTCTTAAGACCAAGTCCTTCGTTATTCTAGCCGGTATTTCTGGCACAGGTAAAACCAAACTGGTTCAGCTTTTTGCTGAAGCCATAGGCTGTAGTGCTGAAAATAATCGCTTTAAGCTAATCTCAGTTAGGCCAGATTGGAGTGATAGTTCAGACCTTCTGGGTTATACTGATATCCAGGGTGATTTTCAGCCAGGTCCCTTGATTGAAACTATCAGGTTGGCAGTTGAAGAATATAGAAATTCTACTCCAACAAACCCTGCAAAGCCCTATATTATCTGCCTTGATGAGATGAATTTAGCAAGAGTTGAATATTATTTTAGTGATTTCCTCTCTAAAATGGAAACCAGAAAGTTTAACTCTAGCGGAGACTTAACAACTGATAAGTTAATCTCCAGTTCTGATTTAGGTAATAAGCAAAAAACCCTGCAAAAATATGGCAATCTTTTTCTGCCAGCAAATCTACATATCATCGGCACTGTTAATATGGATGAGACCACCCATCCCTTTAGTAAAAAAGTTTTAGATAGAGCAAATACAATTGAATTCAATAGGATAGATCTCATGGCCTTTAATTCAGATGCTTCTTTTAATCAAGAAGAGGTTGAACCTACAGTCATTAATAATCTGCCTTTGGAGACCGAATATCTTAATTTGACCGAGGTCCTTCCAGACAGGGAAAAAGAAATAGTAAAAACTACAAAAATTCTTCAGGCTATCAATCAAAGCTTAAAACCTGCTAATCTTCAGGTTGGTTATAGAGTCCGGGATGAAATAAATTTTTATATGATTTATAATAAACGCTATAATTTAATGGATTATGATAGGGCCTTAGATTATCAGATTCACCAAAAAATTCTACCTAGAATTCAAGGTAGCAGCCGGATATTAAAAGAGATATTACTGGGTCTTTTTGAATTTACCGCTGGAGGTCAATTTTCAGTCGAACAGGGAGAGCAGGCAGCAGATTTGCAGAGATATCTTATTAATAATTCTGCAGAGATTAAGTATTATAAATCGGCCAAAAAGATTGCTGAAATGATAGAAAGATATGAGCAGGATGGCTTCACTGCTTTCTGGCTTTAGGGGATGTTAATATGAATAACTATAATAAAGCTAACAAAAAGAGAGAGCTTCTACAAATTGAGACCGCTGCTTTTTTGATGACCATTAAAGGCAAGCCTGCTCACCCAAAAGCAGGTATTTTAAAGCCAGCTAATTTAAAAGAACAGGCTGAAGTTGATCTTTCGTTATATGCTATTGATCATGGCAAGGTAACTCTTAAATATTATGACCGGGAAAAAGATCAACTAATTAAGGCAAAATCTAAGACTCTTACTATCAATCCAATTTTCTTTGAGTACCAGGATTATGATATTTATATTGAAAGCAAGATTGATAATCAAAGTGATAAAAAAATAGAATTTGACCATATCAATCAGGAGATTAGGGAAGCAGTTACTCCTCCCCAAAAATCCAGCAAAAACCTTTACGGAAGCATCAATTTTAAAAGCGACATTGGATATAGCGATTTGATTTTGCAGAATGGCGGCAAAACTATTGCTTCTTTAAAACTGGAAGTGTTTCCCAGCAAGATAGATTATCAGGAAGATTATAATCAATTATTACAGGAAGTAAACGAAGAAGTTTATAACTTAGCCTATGACTTTCTTAAAAAGACCTATCAAAAGACACATCCTAAAGAGTCAGACTCCACTACAGATGCAGAGTTTTATACAATTCTCAAAACTATTTTTTCTGATTTAATCAAAGCCTTCCAACGCATTAAAAATTATCCTCATCATCGCCTGGTTAAAAAAGAAAAGGTCAAGCCAGCTTCCAGGGTTAAAGATTTTAATCGTCAAAGCATTAAATGGATCAATAAAAATAGCCAGCATTATGATAAAGAGTTAGAGTTACCTCGCAAACTTTTAACTGTTGAGAAAAGGACAAGTTTTAATACCTTTGAAAATAAATTTATTCGCTGGATCTTTACCCAGCTCAATAAACGTCTTAACAGATTTTCTGATAGATATAAATCAATGCAGCGGGATACAGATGAAAGATTATTGGCTGAATTAAAATCAATGCAGAGGAAGTTAGAATATAATCTCAAACAAAGTTTTTTGGCGGGAGTTGGTGAATTAACAAAGCTAGATTCTATAACTTTAGTTTTACAGATGGCCCCGGGCTATAGAGAATTATATAAATATTATTTGATGCTTTTAAAGGGTTTATCTCTGCAGGGCAAAGTTTTTAATCTATCTTTAAAAGAGCTCTGGGAACTTTATGAATACTGGGCTTATTTGAAGCTAAATAGACTGATCAGGGATAATGATAGATATAAAATGATCAAGCATAATCTGATTGATCTTGATTATTCTGGTATCAATGTTACTCTCTCTAAGGGCAATCAAGCTGAAGTCGGCTATGAAAATATAAAAACAGGGGAGAAATTCACCTTATCATACAATAAGATGGTTGCCAGGAGTTTAACTACTGGACAAAAGCCCGATAATGTTTTGACCCTTAATAAAGAGAATTCAGATGTTGAATATCATTTTGTCTTTGATGCTAAATACCGCCTTAATCCAGGCAATGGAGGTCAGGATAATAATATTCCCGGGCCTGAAGAGGAAACTATTAATACCATGCACCGTTATCGTGATGCCATCATTTCAGAGCTAAAATCTGACAATAAAAATTCAACCTTTAAAAGCCAGGCCAAACCCAATAGAGCAGTTGTGGGAGCCTATGTCTTATTTCCCTATGACGACGAAGAGAAATATAAAGATCATCAGTTTTATAAGAGTATTGATAAAATCAATGTTGGTGCTTTTCCCTTTTTACCCAATCATACAGAATTAGTGTCAGATTTCCTGGAAGAATTAATAGAAGAATCAGCTTTAACCAATTATGAGAGAAATATTTTGCCGGCGGGTACGGATAGATATCAACAGGAGATCGACTTTAAAGAAAATGTAATTATTGGCTCTTTAAGCGGAAATAATCCGATCACCGACAATATCATAACTGAAAATAAGTTCAGCAAATTTTTAGATTATTGCCTGGCAGAAAATGTTTTTTATATAAAATATAATCATAAGCTCCTGACTGAGAACCTTGCATATATTGGCTTTTATCAATCAGCCAAATATTTTCCAGATTCAGCTGGTCTCCATTATTATGGCAAGATAAAAAAGATAGATATAAAAACTACCTCAGAAGTTTATTCCAGCCTCAAGATACCTGGAGAAGTAGCTGAAACCCAATATCTAGCTTTTGAAGTTCAAGGGTGGAAACAGCTTAAACCGCCGATAAAAGCAGAAGGCTATGGTATAATGGGGAATTATATTTATACCAATGATATGCTGCTTAGGCGGGCTAAAACCCTTCCAGAACTTAGTATAAAATCCTTAGAAGAATGGCGTATCTGGCTGGAACTTAAACGACTTAAAGAAGAGATAACAGTCCAGTTAGAAACTGATAATATAAACAAAATAAATAAAGAAACCAGATTAAAGGGCTTTTCCAACCAAGATCTTAAAATCCAGTTAACAGAAGGTAATTTGAAAATAACAGCTCTGGAAACAGGTGAATTTATCTCTGAAAATAATATCCAGGAGTTTATTGCCAACCCAAGAAGAGTTTTAAAGCAAATATATTAAAATAGCCA
>PWEJ01000163.1 GCA_003553485.1 Halanaerobiaceae bacterium
AAAATAAGTGGGCCTAAAATTTTTAGATTAAATCTGCCTAAATCAACCATTAATACACCCCCATTTTATAGAAGTAATGGGGTATATTTCTTCATATGTTACTAAACTCCTTTATTTTTTAGCAAATGGCCTTTTATTTTCTCTATTAAAAGATCATTAGCAATTTCATTGAGTCCTCCATGAGGAATAATTATATCTGCTTTAGATTTGCTGGGCTCAACAAACTGTTCATGCATGGGTTTTACAGTAGCTAAATATTGTTCTTTAACTGATTTTAATGTTCTGCCTCTTTCCTTGATATCCCTGGTTATTCTCCTTAAGAGACGTATGTCGTTGTCAGTATCGACATAAATCTTTAAATCAAAAAAATCTCGCAATTTTTGATAATAGAGAGTAAGGATCCCCTCTACAATGATAATGCGAGAAGGTTTAACTTCTTTATATTCATCTAATCTGCTATTAGTTTTAAAACTATAAACCGGTCTGTTGACTCCTTTACCCTGACGCAGCTTCTGTAAATGCTCACATAAAAGCCCTATTTCAAAAGCATCGGGGTGGTCAAAATTAATCTTTTCCTCGGGAACAGAAAAATATTTCTTGTCATGATAATAATAATCCA
Source organism: Halanaerobiaceae bacterium (assembly GCA_003553485.1). Classification (GTDB taxonomy): domain Bacteria; phylum Bacillota; class Halanaerobiia; order Halanaerobiales; family Halarsenatibacteraceae; genus T1SED10-84. Next base: position 620 of record PWEJ01000163.1, read on the forward strand.
AACGCAAAATAGAAACTTCATCACGAAAAGAAGATTTCAGAATTTGGGCCAGGGTTGATTTTCCCGAAGCAGAACCCCCACCGATGCCGATTATCAGTACTTCCATTGCATTTCCTCCTGTTTCAAATCTGCCTAGGTTGTAATTAAAATCTATCCTCTATAATTATATGACAAAAGGCAGCTGTTTGTACAGGGTTTAGGAAGAAATATATTAACCAACCAAATTAATTGTTACTTTCTCTTTTCTTTAGAGTAATACCAGAATTGGCTGTAACTTCACCAATTATAGCAGCTTTCGGTTGCTGGTCTTGCCTTTTTTGATTATTGTAATCTGCAACAAATTTCTTTGCTTCAGAATCAGACATAGCTATTAAGAGGCCTCCAGAAGTTTGGGGGTCATAAAGCAAGTCCTCCTGGAAGGGGATAACATCTGAGAAACTGGTTACGTTACTGGAAAAAGTATCTTTATTGCGATATAATCCTCCTGGAACCAGCCCGGCCTTTGACAATTCAGGAACCTCAGCAAAATAGGGCAACTTATCCAGCCAGAGCTTACAACCTTTATTGCTAGCCGATAGCATCTCTTCTAGATGACCTATCAGGCCAAAACCTGTAATGTCAGTACAGGCTGAAACAGAGAGGTTTTGCAGGAGAAGAGCAGCCTTCTTATTTAATTCTAACATGCTCTTAATCGCCGGATGCTGGGGAGATTGTTCAGCCATATCAGCTTTAAAGGCAGTGGTGATTATGCCCGTACCCAGTGGTTTAGTGAGAATTAATTTATCTCCCTCCTTTGCCTTTGAGTTTGTTAGAATATCATCAGGATGAGCCAAACCACTAACAACCAGGCCATATTTGGGCTCCTCATCCTCAATGGTATGCCCACCAGAAATGGTGATTCCTGCTTCTTTAGCTTTATCAAGTCCTCCCTGCATTATTTCATGTAATATATTTTTATCCAAATCACCAGGAAAACAGACAATATTCATGGCCAAAAAGGGTTTTCCTCCCATAGCGTAAACATCACTTAAGGAGTTTGCTGCTGAAATTTGGCCAAATAGATAAGGATCGTCAACAATGGGGGTGAAAAAATCAACTGTCTGGATTAGAGCTTGCTCTGAGTTCAACTGATAAACAATGGCATCATCAGCATTCTCCAGCCCAATTATTAAGTTTTCATCTTCAGTACTAAAATCAAGTCCTGCCAATATTTCGGCCAGCTCAGCTGGCCCCATTTTAGCAGCTCAACCAGAGCTTTTACTGAATGAAGTTAGTTTTATTTTTTCTTCAGCTGACATAATGATCTCTCCTTAAAAAAATTATATTCTAAATAATCGAGATTTATTGTGACTTTCAATTTACATTTTACTTGATGGCAAAAAACTTAACTGCTCTCAATAAATTATAACAAAAGTATTTCTTATAAGCAAGATAAGTTAACCTTATGGTCAATAAAATAAAAAAAAAAGACCCTTCCCGCTTAAGAAGGGTGGATTATTGTTTATCAACCCTAATAGTAAAGTTAAACATGAACCGTCCTATCGGGGTTCAACAATAAATTTAATCGCTGTTCTTTCCTCTCCGTCAATTTCAATATCTGTAAAAGCTGGTATACAGACTAAATCCATACCTGAAGGGGCTACAAAGCCCCGGGCTATGGCTACAGCTTTTACTGCCTGATTAATTGCCCCAGCACCTATGGCCTGTAATTCCGCTCCACCTTCCTCACGCAAAACTCCGGCTAAAGCTCCTGCTACTGAGTTAGGACTGGAATTTGCTGCTACTTTTAATACCTCCATGAACTGATAAAACCTCCTTATAATAATTAATTTCTATATTTAATAGTAGAAATTTAAATTAAATATTAATAGGGTTGATATTAATATAATTAGTTATTTTCTAGATAATTCCTGCCTGTCAAAGAGAAAAATATGATAATTTTCTAATTATTTATGCTAAACCAGCCTAAAATTTAACTGAAAACCCATTATTTTTTGCTAACTATCATTTTGCTTGCAGTAAGTAAGAAAATAAGTTAAAATGATTGTTAGCAGGACTAATTTATAACTATATATTTGCTGAGTTTTATTATGAAGGGAGTGTTTAATAATATGCATAGCTTAAAAACAGTATTTTTAATGGCGTTACTCACTGTTATATTTATTGTTCTTGGAGGAGCCATCGCCGGTGAATCTGGACTTTTAATGGCCTTTATCTTTGCTATGGCAATTAACTTTATTGCCTACTGGAAAAGCGATACCATTGCTATAAAAATGACCAAATCACGCCCCCTACCTGAGGATGAAGCTCCCAATCTTCATAGAATAATCTCCAGGTTGAGTCAGGATGCCGGCCTGCCCAAGCCAAAGGTTTATGTAACTCCGGGAGAGCAACCCAATGCCTTTGCCACTGGTCGCAATCCCAAAAATTCTGCTATTGCTCTAACTGAGGGTATAATTAAACTGCTGGACAAAGATGAATTAGAAGGGGTTATAGCCCATGAGTTATCTCATATAAAAAACAGGGATACTTTAATAAGTACTCTTGCAGCCGTAATGGCTGGAGCCCTGGCTTTTCTTTCCCGAATGGGTAGATACAGAATGATTTTTGGGGGTCGTAGAAGTCGCGGAGGAGGAGCAGCCGCAATTATGCAAATTCTGGCTATAATTTTTGCTCCACTGGCTGCCGTAATAATAAAAATGGCTATCTCAAGATCTAGAGAATATAAAGCCGATGCTACAGCTGCTGGTATAACAGGTAACCCGGCTGGTCTGGCCAGTGCTCTCCGTAAAATGGAACAGCATGCTAAAAGTTCACCTATGGAAGTCAATGAAGCCACTTCTCATATGTTTATCGTCAACCCCCTTTCCCGCGAAGGTATGGCCAAACTATTTAGTACTCACCCGCCCATTGAAGAAAGGGTTGAAGCTTTAAATAAGTTAAAAAGATAAATCTGCATTTATTAAAATAATATATTTGCAAGAAAAAAATATTACCAAGGGAGTCTGAGCCAAAGCAGGCTCCCTTGGTTATTTTATATTTCTCATCAAGTAATCTGCTGCCCGATGCATATTCTCTTCAGTGGCCACCAAAAAGACCTGGTCACCGGCATGAATCTTTTGGCCTCCCCGAGGAATATGCAGTTTATCTTCTTTTTTATCGTAAATGCCAGCGATTACTATATCTTCTGGAAAACCGGTACTATTTACAATTTCTTGCACTTTTTTGCCGGTGCAGGGAGAATCTTCTGGCAGGGTAATGATTGATATCTCAGCTCTACCGTTACCCAAAGAAGCCACTTTCCTTACTCTTGGCTCTTCAATATCGATAACAAATTTTTCTACCATCAGTTCCATTATGCTACCCACTGTAGTAGCTCCGGCTTTACGATAGGCGCTTTCATACTCCGGGTCCCTCATTCTAACTAAAATTTTATCTACTCCAAAATCTTTAGCAAGTACCGTAAAGGCTAAATTATCAGCATCATTTTGCATAACCGCCACAGCCACATCACATTTTTCAATACCTGCATCCTTTAGAACATTAACTTTGGTAGCATTTCCATGGACTGAAACTGCCCCAAATCTACTATAAATATCCTCACAGACCTGTCTATCGATATCTATAACCACCACATCATGATTTTTAACCAGGTTCTTGGTCATATTACTGCCAACTATTCCTCCACCTGCTATTAAAATATACATTTGCTTCCTCCTTTTAGCGCTGCCAGACATCAGGGCGAAAAAGTGCAATTACTGGAATTATTTCCAGTCGGCCTGCCAGCATGCCTAAAGTATAAGTAACCTTAACTACTGGATGAATTTCAATCATCTCAGCTACAGTTATATAGGAAGGACCTATATTGTTAACGGCTGAAAACATTCCTGAAATTGAAGTTGCTATTCCAAAGGGAGTGAATATTGCCGTTATCAAGCCTCCTAATAATATTAACATTAGCCAGGCAAAAAATAATCCTGATATACGATATGCATCTTCCCAATCCACCTTTGTTTGATTAATAGTCAGAGGTTTTACTGCCCGTCGAGGCAAAGCCAGAGACTTTATCTCCCTCCCAAAAAGCCTTTTCAAAATAACAAATCTGATAACTTTAATTCCTCCACCAGTAGAACCAACTGAACCACCAATAACCATCATAACTAAAAATAATTGTCTGGCAAAAATAACAAAATAAGCCGAGCCAATATACTGAGTCTCATAACCTGTAGTAGTCATAATTGCCAGCACCTGAAAAAGACTGGTCCTAAAAGCATCCTCTATATTTTTGAAATCCAGAGGAAAATTTTGAGATATAACAACAGAAAGAAATATTAAAGCAGTAAAACAAAACACTAACTTTAAATAATAGCGAAACTCTACGTCAGCAATTATGTCCTGCCAATTTCTTTTAACCGCCTTATAATGAAGTAAGAAATTAACCCCACCTAAAAACATAAAAAGAATAAATATGTATTCTATAATCTGAAAATTACTGTAACCACTCTCAGCAAAGTAGGCAATACTGGCATCGTAACGTGAAAAACCACCTGTAGATAGAGTGGTCATAGTATGGATAATCGCATCAAATACACTTAGACCTGCAATAGTCAATAGCAAGATTTGAAGAAACGAAAGCCCAGTATATATAAGCCAGAGAATTTTTATAGTCCGATAAAGATTAGGAACTGGACGAGAGGAAGATATTTTATGGGCTTCAGCTCCAAATAACTGCCACACTTCACCTTCACTTCTAAAGGTTATCATCAGGAAAAAAGATAAAATTCCCAAACCACCCAACCATTGAATCATACTTCTCAAAAAAATTAACGATAATGGCATCTCTTCTAGCCCAGCCAAAAGAGTTATACCAGTCGTTGTAAAGCCACTCATAGCTTCGAAATAAGCGTCTATAAAATTGATTTGAAATCCGAGCATAAAGGGGATTGCAATTATAAATGATGCCAGAAGCCAACCTAAACTACAAATTATCATCCCGGCACTTAAGTCAATATAAATTTCACTATGAAATAACCTATGTAAAAAAAATCCGCCTCCCCCTGCTATAATAATTGTAATGATATATGAAACTATAACTCTAGTAGATTCCTGTTGTTGCAAAGAAATAAATAGAGGGATGAAAATAAATATACTTAAAACAATAGATAAAGTTCCCAGTATATCTAAAATCCCATTAATTTTGCTGTTTGTTTGAATATCTAGATTCATTTTCTTGACCCTTTCAAAGAAATGTCTCCCATAAATGAATATTTTCTGAATCTCCTGTTGGATAGTTGACTATATGGTTTATTAATTTGTCTATTATTTTATCACTATCAGGACTAAACTGCAATACCAACCAAGCTAAGTAAATTAATATAACCACTTTTAAACCTAAATTAAAAAACTTCTCCCTGCAGGGAGAAGTTTTTTTAATATTATTTTTTACCCGGTCAAGCCCAGGATAACTACCATGTAAAGGACAGCAAAAATAACGGAATATTTGATAGCTTCTTTTTTTGCTCTTTTATTTTCTTGTCCATTATTTATTTTATACCAGCCAAACCCTATTACTAACATACCAATTATTAGAGAAATCACCCGAAAAATTGGTTCTGCAACCAAGGCTGTCACCTCCAGATTTCAGTATTAAATTAAATTTAGACAACTTAATTTCTTTGAGGCTTAAACTTATTATCTAAAACAGGCACAAAGATATTCATAATCAAAATACCAAAGGCCACTCCTTCAGGCAGCCAGCCCCAAAATCTCATGGACATTATTATCAGGCCAACCCCAATTCCAAAAATAATCTGACCCTTGGGATAGCGAGGTGAAGTCATGGGATCGGTAGCAAAAAAGAACGAACCAATCATTAAACTACCAGTAAATATATGAAATAAAGGATTATGACCCATAATTAAAGCAAAGACAAAAGCCGTTGCTATAATGCTGGCCGGTATTCTCCAGCGGACATATTTCTTATATATCAAATAGGCTCCTCCAAGTAAAATTAACAGAGCAGATAACTCACCCAAGCTGCCAGAAATCTGTCCTAAAAAAGCCTCGCTAACGGCCACCATCTCACCAGTATCCCAGAAGTTAGTCAGAGGGGTAGCAGTGGAAGTCAAATCCAGCCTGGACTGCCAGGGAGAGAGGGCTGCTGGAAAGGCAAATATCAAAAATAATCTGCCAAAAAGAGCCGGGTTAAAAAGGTTTTTAGCATAACCTCCAAAAAGTTCTTTTGCCACAATCACTCCAACTGCTACCGATATTACAGCAGCATAGATTGGCGTCGAAGGAGAAAGGGTAAAAGCAAACAAAAGGCCAGTAACAACAGCAGATAAATTATTAATCTTTAAAGGTTTATCTGTTAGCTTTTGATAGAGCCCCTCTGCTGCTACAGCTGCAGCTATTGAGGCTATAATTAAGATAAAAGCTGAAAGTCTAAAGGCATATAAAGAATATGCTGTTACCGGTATCAGGGCAAGCAAAACCCCCTTCATCATTTTCATGTAATATTACCTCCTTAATTTTTGTAAATTATGTCTATTATATTTATCAAGTTTATGTTATCAAAAATAATTATTAATTGCAAGTAGTCAATTTTCTTAGAGTTAAAAAAAATTCTTAACAGAAAAATAAAAAAGCAGCCTCAACGCTGCTAAATTATAATTATATGGCGGGAATGTGTGGGAATCGAACCCACCGCAGACTGGCTATCCAGCCTGCCAACGGATTTGAAGTCCGTGGAGCCCACCATGGGCCCAGCCATTCCCGCTGCCTCTTATTATATTACAGCACCTGGATATTGTAAAGGATTATTAATAATTGATTAAGTTTATTTTATAATATAGTAATTCTTCCTTCAACTTCAGGTGCAACCGGACTGTTATCCTGAATATACTCCAAGATAACCTGATCTAAAGCATCAAATTCTTCAACATGCTCTTTTTCCAGCATGAAAAAATCATCCCCACCAGCACTGAGAAAATCATTGGTAGCTACCAAAAACTCATCACTATAGGAGATAGTCTCACCCTGATAAAGCACTTCCTGGATTCTAAATCCAGCTGGTTTTTCAGGATCAAAAGTATACTCTAAGCCACTAACATGGAGAAATCCACCCCATTCATCAGGATACTGGCTTACCCCGTGTTCTAAAGCAGAAATAATCTCTCCCCCTTTTAATTCTATTGTAACAACTTTATTTTCAAAGGGGTGTATATCGAGTACATCCTCTAAAGTAATTGGTCCTACATCAACTGAATCTCTAATTCCACCTCCATTGGTTAGAGCTATATCTGCTCCTGAAATGTCTTTCATGATATCAGTAATCATATTACCCAGGTTTGTTTCCTGAGTCCTGACATTTTCTCGAGCTCCATCTAAATATACCTCTGTTTCGCCTACTTCAGTATCTAAAGCCTGTACCGAAATTGCCAGAGCAAAGACTAAAAAAGAAGCTAACATAACAGTAAAAATTTTCTTTTTCATTTGATTCCCTCCTTGATTTATATATGCTAAGTTATTTATACCAGAAAAATATAGAAATTTCAACTGCTTTAATATAATATTAGTAAATTTACCTCTAGTTAATTATAAATTTAACTGCAGTACCATAAGCAACTATCTCTGCTGTGCCACTACTAATAGTAGAAGTGGCAAAGCGAAAACCAATAACTGCATCCGCTCCCTGTTCTTCGGCCTCAGCAATCATTTCTTCCACCGCTTCATCTCGAGCTTCTTTAAGGAGGTCAGCATATTCCTTAACTTCTCCTCCTATGAGATGTCGAATGCCGGCCACAATATCTTTCCCCAGGTGGACAGCCTTCATCTCACTACCTCTAACCAGCCCAATAATCTCATATTCTTTATTTATTAATTCTGAAGTGGTGATTAACATAACCATTCTCCCCCATGTTATTATAGATTATAAATCAAACTCTGATTCTAGCCAAAGTAATAGAGTAATCCCACATAAATTAATGAAGCAACTAAAGAAGTTAATATAGCCGATTGCAGGGCTTCCTTTTTGGTATCATAATTTTCTCCTGATCCAAGTATATTTTTAGTTTTAAACAAATATTGAATTAAGGCAAAAACTAAAAAGAAGAAGATTCCTTGGAATAGTAAAGCCATAAATTCTAACTCCTTTCAATTATTAAACCTAATTATATGATAAAAAATCCACTATAAATATAATTATGGAAAAGACTATTATCTCCTTTATTTTTGCTAAAATAGCAGAAATTATATTGCTGAAATTTATGGTTCATGGTATAATGATTTTAGCTAATTTTAATTTTATTAATTTTAGCAAAATTTATAAGGGGGTTAAATTTATGAAAAAATTTGCAACTATTTTATTGGCCTTGGTGCTAGCTTTTGTTTTAACAGGAGGAGCAGTTTTAGCAATTGAAGTTGGCCAGCATGCTGAAGTTTGGGACAGAACTGATTGGCCAGATACTTTAAGAATTGGTGTATTGCCCGAAGAAGATGTCGCTGTTATGCAGGAAAGATATGAACCCTTTAAAGCTCACTTTGAAGAAATATTAGATATTGAAGTTGAGCTTTATTTTGGTACCAGCTTTACTGCCATGGTAGAAGCCATGCGAGGAAAAGATATTGAAGTTTCAAAATTTGGTCCCTTTGCCTATATATTAGCTGTAGATCGAGCTGGAGCAGAAGCTATTGTCCAGGGTGCAATGGAGAGGTTTTTACCCACTTATAGTAGTTATATTATAGTTCATGCTGACAGTGGAATAGAATCTATCGATGATTTAGAAGGAAAGAGTTTTGGTTGGGTAGATCCCGCCTCAGCCTCAGGTTATCTATTTCCAAGAGCACACCTAGTTAGAGAAACTGGTATAGATACTGACGATCTTGATGACTGGTTAGGAGAAATTGTCTATACAGGTGGTCATGATGCTGGAGTAAGAGCTATTATATCCCAGGATGTTGATGCAGCAGCTGTCTCAGATAGTCAAATTTTCAGAATGGAAGCAGCTGAAGTAGAAGGAATGGATCAAGTAAAAGTTCTAACTCAAACAGATCCTATACCTCGCTCACCGGAAGCTGTTAGAGGCGATCTTCCTCAATCATTAAAAACTGCCATTACTTTTGCCTATTTATCTTTTAATGATGAATCTTTCTTAACTGATCACAACTATCATGAAGGTTTTATTCTTGTAGATGACAGTGCTTATGATATTCTCAGAGAAACAAGTTCTCTCTTAGGTTTATCGCCTGAGGATCTTCTCTAATCATTAATTTAAACAAATGATATAATTTAAAAATATTTAATGGATTTTATCAACGGGCTCCTCTTCTGAAGTCTCAGGATAGGAGCCTTATAAACTTCTTTATACGTTATAACAATAATTTTTAAAAGCTATTTTATAAATAATTACTATTCTGTTGCCATTTTAAGATATTCTTGAAAGGATGATTTAAATGAAGCAAAAAGATGTTTTGATAAAGATCTCTGATTTAAAAAAATCTTTTCCTGGAGGCACAGAAGCTTTAAAAGGTGTTAGTTTTGATGTCTATCGTGGTGAATTGCTTGTTATTGTTGGGGCCTCAGGAGCTGGTAAATCTACCCTTTTACGCTGCATTAATGGTCTGTCTGCTATAAGTTCTGGTTCTATAGTAGTTGACGGCATAGAAGTCAACGGTCTTAAAGGAAAAAAACTTCGGCAATTACGTACTGATGTAGGTATGATTTTCCAAAGTTTTAACATTGTCAATAGAAAAAGAGTTATAGATAATGCTCTCCATGGCCGTTTGGCTTATTATGGCTTGCGAGGAGTTTTGGGTTTATATTCCTTTGAAGACAAAAAGAAAGCTTTTGAAATTTTAGCTCGATTAGATTTAGAAAAACAAGTCGCAAAAAGAGCAGATCAACTGTCAGGAGGACAAAAACAAAGAGTAGCTATAGCTAGAGCTATTATGCAAGAACCAAAAGTATTATTGGCTGACGAACCTGTTGCCAGTTTAGATCCTGGGGCTTCAAGTAAGGTTTTAGGCTACTTGCATAAAATTTGTCAAGAAGAAGATATAACGGCTATCGTTAGCTTGCATCAAATTGATTATGCTCGCAATTATGCCGATAGAATTATAGGTTTAACTGAAGGAGTAGTAACTTTTGAAGGAGGTCCAGAAGATCTTGATGATGAAGCTATACAAGAACTTTACTTCAATGAAGAGGAGGAAGAATAATGGATCGTAATATGGAAAATAATTTAGCACAGCTAAAAAAATCTCGACGTCCAGGACAACTCAGATTATTATTTGCAATTATTCTTGTTATTGTTGCTGTAATATGGAGCTGGGCCGGTACCGGGTTTTCAATTCCTGCTATTATGAGAGGAGTGCCAAGGATATATAATTTTATTATAGATGATTTGATTCCTCCTCGGTTTGATAGCTGGCAAAAATTTCTAAACCCAACCTTACAAACCTTATATATGGCTTATGTTGGAGCAATTTTTGCAATAATTTTAAGTTTAGGTTTGGGGATTATAAGTGCTAATAACTTAATTTCTAATAGATTAATTGTTTATCTGGGACGAGGAATTAGTTCTTTTTTGCGAGCCGTACCGGCCGTAGCTTGGGCAGTAATTTTGGTAGCTGCCGTGGGACTCGGTCCCTTTGCTGGTACCATAGCAATTGCTTTAGGTGGTGCTGGGATGTTGGGAAAAACTTATGCTGATTCTTTAGAAGAAATAGACATGGGGCAAGTTGAAGCCTTAAAAGCTGTAGGGGCTTCCTGGTTTCAAGTCTTAACCCAGGCAGTCTTACCTCAATTTTTACCAGATTTCTTCACCTGGTCCTTCTATCGTTTTGATTTAAATATTAGGTCTGCGGCAGTTGTCGGACTTGTAGGAGCCGGGGGACTTGGTTTTTCTCTTGACACTGCTATAAGATTATTTCAGTTCCGAGAAGCCACCATGGGAATTCTTTGGATCTTTGGTCTTATTTTGATCGTCGAGTTTATTACTGCCAAAAGCCGGGATAAAATTTTGGAGGGATTATAATGAAGAAAGTAAATAATCCATTAAATGAAAAGGAATTCAAGGCTCTAATTTCCAAAAGAAAAGATAACTTATTTTATTTAATTATTCTAATTTTCATGACCTTTTTTCTTTTTTTCTCTTTAAGTCAAATGAATATTAATCCAGCCAGAGTTATTAGAGGATTTAGCACTTTAAGCGATTTAATCAAAAACATGTTTCCCCCTGACTTTGGTCAATTGAGTAGACTTTGGCCCTTGGCTATTGAATCAATACAAATTGCTATTCTTGGTACTGTTTTAGGAATTATTTTCTCTATCACTTTATCCATGTTCGCTGCTAAAAACTTGACCCCGATACCGGGCTTAGGAGTTATTTTAAAGGGGTTTTTTGCCTTCACCAGAGCCGTACCGGCACTTGTCTGGGCTCTTCTTTTTATTACAGCTGTGGGGTTAGGTACACTTCCTGGAATTTTAGCTTTAGGAGTTAATAGTATTGGAATGTTAGGTAAAGTTTTTAGTGAATCCTTTGAAAATATTAATAAAGCTACTATAGAAGGCTTAAATTCTACAGGAGCAAGTAGAATGCAGGTATTTTTTCAAGGAGTTGTCCCTGAAACCATCCCTATAATATTGTCCTGGTCTCTTTTTCGCTTTGATATAAATATCAGATATTCTTCCATTCTTGGAGTTGTAGGAGCAGGTGGAATTGGTTGGGAGTTAGTCCGGGCTTCTCGTATGAGAGATTACCCAGCACTGTTAATGGTAATTTTAGTAATACTCGTGATGGTTTATGCTGTTGAACAATTCACTGGATATGCCCGCAGGGTAGTTCGCTAGTAATTATGTTATTATAATTTATAATACCAGTTCTCCCTTAAACTGTTAAAATTTCTAGTTGATTTGATAGAAATATTTTTATAGCCAAGTCTTTAAAGCTAGTTTCATAAATTTCCCACAATTTTATCTGATATTTTTTAGAAATAAACCATTAATAGTTTACATTACCTCCATAGTCTTAACAAATTTATCAGTTATACTTTAATTGCACAATAAAGAAAATATAAAAATTCATGGAGGTGCTCGATAATGAGAAAATATTATAAGTTTATTGCCCTGGCGCTTATTCTTAGTCTGGTAGTATTTGCTGCTGCAGCCTGTGGTGTGCCCGATGAAGAGGAATTTGAGGAAATAGAAGAAGATCCTATTGAAGATGACTTTGGTTTTGAAGAAGATGTAGGAGAAAACTTCAATATAGCAGATATTCAAATAGAAGGACTAACTCTTTTAAGTTAGCTCTATCTAACTTTTAAATTCCCCTAAAATAAAACAATAATTAAATTAATAACCCAAAAAAAGAGCAGCTAAATAGCTGCTCTTTTTTATGCCAAATTCTTTAACTGATTTAATATATATTCACCAGAAAACCCCCGATTTTTCTTCCCTGTTTTCACTGTTTAAATATTCTCTGACCTGTCTTTCCGATACAAACCATTCGCCTGCAAGTTTATTGCCAGCCAGTTTTCCTTCTCTCAGTAAATCTAATACTTCCTCCTCCTCGCTGTTTAGTACTTCAACTAACATTCTCAAATTATAAACCTTCACAAGATCAACCTCCCCCCGCAATATTTGTTGTAATTATCAAAATATTTATATAATTAAAGTAGAACTAAATATAAGGCCCTATTTAAGTGAGGCTTATCGTGGTAGATTACTATTATAGCAAATATTTTTAATTTTGTAAACTGAATTACTGGCTAAAATCCACCATCTATTGAATTTATCAGAAAAATATATTAATATAATACCAACGACATAATGGTCACCTTAAAAATTTAGGAGGTGTTTTGTAGTGGAAAAAATAATTGATGTATCATTAAGTTTCTATGACGGACAAAAAACATATCCTTCTCCGACCCATGTAGAAACAGAATTAGAGTTTACAGGCAGCCATGATAAGGAAGGAATGGCGGTCTCTACCCTCAAAACTTCCACTCATACTGGTACCCATATTGACTCTCCTTTTCACTTTGTCGCCGAGGGAAAAAAGTTAGATGAATTAGACCCTGCTAGATTTATTCGTACAGCAGTGGTAATGAATTTCTCAGATAAAGGTGTTAAGGGTGCTATTACTGAGGAGGATTTAGCCAGTAAGGGAGAAATAGTAGAGCCAGGTGATATAGTAATCACCAGAACAGACTGGACTGACAAAAAAGAAGGAGCTGAAGATTTTTTCTCTCATAGTCCCTATCTAACTCCAGAGGCAGCACAATGGTTAGTCGATAAAGAGGTATCTGGTTATGGTATTGATGCTGGCAATATTGAAAATCCCGATTTGATGAATACAGAAAAAGCAGCTCAAATCCATCAGATTTTATTGGGTGGAGGTTTGATTATCATCGAAGGACTTACCAATTTAAAAGAGGTTCCCGAAGGACGTCACGAAATTTTTGCCTTACCTTTAAAGTTAAAAGAGAGAGATGGCGCCCCTGCTAGAGTAATGATTAGAGTAACTGAATAATTTTGCCAGCTTATATGCAATTATAAATGCTTAAAAGTCCAGGCCTTGAACCTGGACTTTTTTGCTTAATTATATTGATATTGTTTTGCCTGATAATTGTACTAATCTTTTAAGCGGTCTAAACTCAATATTCCTATGGGGCAATTTTCAATACAAACCCGACAGCGCATACAATTAGGTTCTGCTAGATAATTATTTTCTTTTTTATAGGCCAATATAGGGTAGGGTTTTAATTCAATGGGACATACTTTACTGCAAAGAGCACATTCTCTGCATTTATCAGCATCGTTTATTACTACAGTTTTATCGATATTCTGAGTCAGCCCAAGTTTTTTGCTTAAGCCATAAAAACCTTTTTGCATTGTCCTCATGGGACAAATCCAACACCAGGCCCTGGAATTAACAGCTATGGCTAAAATTGTGGCTGCTACTATTACTACCAGATAAACATTTGCAAATACTGAACCAACCTGACTCAATCTAGTTCCAGGATCAGATTGCCAGGCTGTCAACATATTAGTGGAAATATTAATAATGAAAAAGGCAAAGACCAGGGCTGCTGCCAGAGACCTTTTTAATAATTTGGGTATTTTTTCATTGGGGCTTATTTTAAGCAGGGGAACATCATAATAACTACCATGGGGACAAAAATTTCCACACCAATAAAGCCCTTTAAATAGACTCATGAAGATCATGGCAATAATTATCGGCACTACTAATAGCCCCAGGTAAGGATAAAATTGGCCTCCCACTCCAATTATCAATGATAATATCCAGGCATACTGCCGGATCCAGGTATAAGCTCTATCAGTTTTGATATTTTCATAATCCTTTTCAATATCAATATCTAAGTTTTGTTTCTTTAAGTTAGCAATCTCATCTAGCAAATAATCCCCTCCTTTTTTAATCAAATTTCTCTGGAGAAAGACTGAACAGGGTCAAAGAAGATTTGCTAATTATTATCTTGCCACAAAAAACCTCTTTTTTCAAGTTAATTTATCTGGAATGTTGGCTGGTCTTTTATCAACAAAACTAATTATCAAGAAGGTCACCAGAGCCAAAGGCCAGGCTAAGAAAATGGGATGAGAGACTATCCTAATAGCAGGAACAATAAACCAAATTAGCAAAAAAACAATACCGGTAAATATGGTCCAAAAAGCAGAACTTTTACGACATAATTTGGGAATAAACAAGGTAAATAATAATACTACTGTATAAGCGGTAGTTAAGGTAAGACCTAAGAGTAAAGCATCTAATATGCCTTCAATAGTTAAGGCCAATAACAAAGTTAAAGCAGTGATAAGGACCACTACAAAACGGGAAATTATCTGCTCCTTATCTGGAGAAATATCCTCTTGAATATAGTTTTTCCAGATGTCACTAACTACTAAAGTAGAGGTGCCGAGCAGAAGTCCCACAGTAGTTGAAATACTGGAAGCCCAGAGGCCTGCCAGGGTTAAACCAGCCACTACCGGAGAAAGCCCCATAACTACCTGGGGCAAAGCCATGGCAGGATCTTCTAAACCAGGAAATTGAACAGCAGCAACAATACCAAAGAGGGCACAGATAAAACCCACCGGTAAAATAATTAAACCAGCCAAGAGAAAACCCTTTTTTGCTGTTTTTTCATCTTCAGCTGCAAAGGCTATCTGCCCCACTGCCTGGACAGAATGAGCCTGCGTTATCATCACCACAAACCAGGCAATGACCATAGCCATTCCCACTCCTGCTACTGGATCGAACCAGGGAATATCGGCAGGCAATTCAGTTACTATAGTCTCTATACCACCAACCTGTCTGATACTCATAATACCTCCAATTATAACCCCGATATAAATTACAATAACATTTATCAAATTAGTAAGACCTGCTCCCCAATATCCTCCTACTAAGGCTACAAAACCGAGCACAACAGCAGTAAATATAGAGCCAGTGGTAACAGTAAAAATATTGGGTAATAAAGCAGAAAGTATTGCTCCTCCAGCTACATATTGTAAAGAGGTTATCACTATTTGAATGATAACCTGTCCTATAACAGCAATAATTCTGCCAGCATCATCATAATAGTTGCCAAAAATTTCAGGGATTGTTGTTACCGTTAATTGTCTTAATTTAGCAGCAATGGTAAAACCAACTACAATAGCCCCGGCTCCCCAGGCAGCATTGTACATGCCTGCTGATATGCCTTGAGTATAAGCACTCTCGGCTACACCTATGGTTGAAGCTCCCCCTACAGCAATTCCCGTCAGCATAACTGCCACAATATAAGCAGGAAAACCTCTCGAAGCTAAAAAATAATCTTCTATAACTCCCTCTCCTTCACTGATTTTAGTTGAATACCAGGCCACACCAAATAAGACAAATATGTACAGCAAAATAATAAATATAGTTATATTCAATTTTATCACTCCTCGGATAACTTAACTAATAAAATTATTAGTGAATTGATTTTAAGTGTTTGATTGTTAAAATAACCTTATTTTACTATGGGAAAAGTCAGAGCACCCTGTGGCATTATAGCAGCCTTTTTAATCTCACCTAATTTTTTTGCCTTTATAAGAGCTTTCTGGGCCGAAGCTGCTGGTATCATCCCTACCCTTGCTACTACTTCATCAGCTAATTCACTCACTAAAATCACATTATTTCTGGTGGAGATTTCAGCTGCCATTAAAGCCACATAACCTAACATGGAAAATTCATTATGTAAAGCCTCTCTAATTTTCTCAGGACTACCATAGTCAAACCAGTCTAAAAATTTATCGTTACCTACCCCCTGACTGCAGTTACTAAAAAGTACAATAGTACCTCCCTCTTTAATAGCATAACCAGCATTGATTAAGGGTTTAATCGATTGATATAGTTGTATGTCTTTAGGATAACCACCACAACTTGTCAATATCAGATCAAATTTATCGGCAACTGGAATACCAAAAGCCTCCTCAGCCACTTTAGTGCCTGCTATAAAGGCTTCCTTTAAATCACCAGCAGCAAAGGTCAGATATTCTTTATTGCCATTTACCACCACATTGATGATAAAGTCAGGCTCCAGTTTTTGCGCCGCTTCCAGCATATCCTCTGCCACTATGTTGCCCTTTAAGACTCCTGGCCTTATTTTTGTTGCCTCCACGGCAAAATTGCTATCGGCTGTTGCCTCAAGAGCTAAAGAATGATTCTCCTGAATGGAGTTATATCCAGCCACTCCTGGCAAAATACTTTTTCTGCCTCCGCCAAATCCAGCAATCATATGATAATTTATACCGCCAGTTAAAATTAAGCGGTCCGCTTCATAAACTGTCCGATTAATTTTAACTTCTGTGCCCCGAGAGGTGTTACCTAAATTTTTAAGATCTTCTGCCTGACAATCATGCTGTTCAATATCTACTCTTTGATAGACTTCTTCTCCCACCACTGCTATATCCTCTTCTTCATTCTGGGAACGATGAGTTCCCGAAGCGATTACCACAGTGATATTTTCATCTTTGATACCCGCCTGATTCAATTCATCTAATAACAGATTTAGATAACCGCTAGTGCGATATGCCAGGCGGGTAAAATCGCTAGCTACAATAACAACCTCTTCTCCCTCATGGACAAGCTCTGTTAGAGGGGCAGAAGCAACGGGATTTCCAAGGGCCTTTTTAAATTCAGCTTGAAAATTTTCTAAAGCCAGGTCTGATTTTGGTTCAATAACCTCAGTCTCAATCTCCTCTTCTAACGTTACCGTAAAACTTTCTTTACCATAAGCAAGTTGATAATCTTTGCCAGCCAATTTCCTCAACACCTTTCTTTGTTCAGTTAATTTATTAAAGCTTTAAGGCAAAAAAATTAGTTAGTTATCATCATAACTTATTTTAATAAATTTGTCAAAGCATGTTGCTGTCTCCTGCCCCTGCTATAAAAAAGAAAAACTTTTAGTTCTTTTAAAAATAAGTTAAGCAGATTACAGAAAACAACCCTCATATTTGTAATGATATTAAGTATAGAAATTAAAGTGAAATTTTTTTTGCTGATGTTGACAAAACAAACCCTCAGGAGGGTTAAAAATGGGTAATGGAGCCTGCAAATTTAAAAAAAGCTGTGATAATTACCAAAAAAAATGTGGTGTCTGTATTAATAATAACCAGTACCAGCCTTCTTTTGCTGAATAAAGCAGAAAGGGGGCCTCACGCCCCCTTTACTTCATCTATAATTAAAAATAAATTTAATTTAAATCTTATACTCAGCAAAGTTATCCTGGAAATTCTCAATTAGTTCTTTCATCTGCTCAATATAATCGGTCATTTCTTTTATCTTGGTGGAATACTCACCGACGCTGGCACTCATTTCTTCAGAGGAAGCAGAATTTTCTTCTGCAATAGCCGCTAATGAATTTAATTTTTCAATGACCTGGTTAATTTTTTGAGTTTCTTGATTGAGATTATCAACAATTTTTACTACTTGTTCTGAGGCCTGTTCGATACTTTCACTGGATACCTTATTAGTCTCAGTAACTTGCTCTAAGGCCTGGTTGCTCTCGGCAAGATTTTGAAATTGCGAACTAATGCCATCTACTAGCTGCTGAACTTCATTGGTGAATTCCTGCAGATTATCCTGAATTCTTTCACCAGCTTTACGAGAATCTTCAGCTAACTCTCTAATTTCATCAGCCACCACTGTAAAGCCCCGGCTATTATCCTGGGATCTGGCAGCTTCAATTGAAGCATTTAGAGACAATAGATTAGTCTGATTAGCTATATCTGACACTGTCTCTACAATTTCCATGATGTTTTTTATCTGTTCTGCTAACCTTTTGCCCTGCTCATTTACACCGGCAAAGGAATTTTGCACCTCTTCTATCATTTTATTAACTTTTTCAACTTCCCGGGCAGAATCCTGAATATTATCAACTGCCTCTTCAAGGCGCTCCTTGCTTTCACTGCCGGCATTTACCAGCTCTTCAATCTCTCTGACATTTTCATTTACTATATAGGCCGAATTCTCAGTCTCCTCTGCCTGCTCCTGGGCACCATTAGCTACATCGTCTACCACCAGAGAGATATTATCTGAGACTGAACTCATATCTCCAGCCAGATTTACAAAATCTTCAGAGAAACTCCTTAGATCATCAGTTCCTCCCTTTAAAAAGAGGATATCATTGCGTATATTTTCTTTAACCTCGTCGATTTCATTGGCTATAACCTCAAATTCATCATCAGTCTTTAACGTACTTGTTTGGGTCAGGTTTAAGTTTTTCAGGCTGGTAAAATCTTTTTGCAAGTATTTCATGGGAGCCAGTAGAACCCTCTGCAGAGCATAAACAACCCCGGCATTAATAAAACTGAAGAGAGGAATTTGCCAGAAGGGAGTATCTCCTCCTACTATAGCTAAAGAAATTAAAGAAATCAAGAAAGTTACCAAAGCTATCTTGCTGCTAATACTCTTGAAGATGCCCAGCGATAATAGTCTATTTAACTTAAAAGACTGCTGCTGAAAAAAACTTTCAGCGAAAATAACATCTACTGTTAACTCGCCCTTATCTCCCCTGTTCTCCCTATTGATTTCCTTTACTTCAATATCCTCGGCAAAAAAGCTGCCACTACCCTTTAATAACCCTAAAAAGTAATCAAACATACCTCGTTTAGAGCGATAAATCAACCGCAGTGTATGTTCATCTCTTACTTCTGGAATGATTCTCGGGGGATTAGCACCCTGGATCATTTTGGTCAATTGTTTATGCACCGTATCCATGGTTTCTAAAAATTCTTTTAAATGGCGGCCAGTGAAATAGCTGGGAAACCAGTCGGCAAAGGAATTAATATTTTCTCGGCCAATTATCTGCCATAGTTCCCCGGGCTCCTTATTAACTTCTGCTGCAATTACATTGACTAAATCAAAGGCCTTCTGGTCTTCAATATTCATTAAGGGGGAAATTATTAAATCTTCATCCCAACTGGAAGTTCTCTTGGCTTTATCAACAATTTCTTCTCCATATTTATCTGCTAAAGTTTTCAGCCAGGTTGAAACAACTGTTCCCTTCATAAAGTTGCCTCCTTTATTCACATGTCAATAATATTGTTCAAATGAATTATATCAAACATCTTCTTCACATAATCAGAGGTGACATTGATTATCTTAAGTTCCCCGCCTCTATCATTTAACTCTTTATTCAGCAATAATATCTTGCCGAGACCAAAACTATCAATCATTTCTACTTTTGAAAAATCCAACACTATTTGCTGATAACCTTCACAGATATAGCTTAAAACTTCCTCTTTAAAGCTATCTGAAGTAGAGATATCAATTTTCTCACCGACCTCAATAATTATTTTGTCTTTATCGTTATTATTCTGTGATGTCATGCTACTTCCCCCTTTAAGATTCACTCTTCTATATTAACCAGCTTTGATAAATGGACCATCCTAAACATTTTTTTAACATACTCTGATTCTATATTAATTATTTTTAATGAACCTTCTTTTTCCTGTAATATCTTTTGCATGAGCAATATTTTACCCAATCCGGAGCTGTCAATCATTCTTACTTTTCCAAAGTCCAGCGCAAAATCTAAATAGCCCTGGTCTAACAAATCCATAAACATTTCCTTTAAATCCTCGGCATTAACCAGATCAATTTTTTCCTCTAAAATCAAATAAACAGTATCATCCTTTACTTCGCTTTTCATATATATTATACCCCCTGTTCTAACCGCTTTTGTTCTTCCACTTTATTCTGGAAGGCTTTAAACTTCTGTCTCGTCTTTTTTTGGGCCGTTTTTCTCAGTCCATTAAATTCAGCTAGATTATCTGTAATTATGGCAGTAACTTTAGGTTCAAGTTCACCCTGAGATACTTGCTCAGCTAAAATGCCTCTCACCTTCTCAATTTTCATCCCCTTACGATAAGGCCTATCCTCTGTTAAGGCCGTAAAAATATCGGCTACAGCAATAAGTTTCGCTTCATAGGGTATTAGATTGCTTTCCAATCCAAAGGGATAACCCTGACCATTTAATTTTTCATGATGATAGGAAGCCCATTCCCTTATATTTGCCATACTCTCTGCTGCCTGCAGACAGTAATTTGAGTAATAAGAATGACTTCTCATTATGGCCCATTCCTGTTTCTCTAATTTATCTGCTTTCTCTAAAATATCCAGAGGAATAATTAATTTGCCCAGGTCATGCAAAAGAGCTGCCACTTTTATTTGCAGACAGTTTTGTTCAGATATGTTACTTTTTCTGGCTAAATTTATTGCCACTTCAGCTATTCCCTGAGAATGAGTAGCTGTAAAGGGACTTCTAAAGTCAATGATCTGACTCATCATTTTGCTGATATTTAGAAGTTCTTCAGTTGACAAAGGTTTGTGATAATCAGAGAAGAATTTCTCAATAATGAAGTCACTTCTTTGCTGGTTAACTACATCAAGCCAAAAAGCTTCTCGTTCGGTTAAATAATAAAATTCTTCCACAGCCTCCGGCCAGAACCACTGGCCTGAATGATTGGCAATAACCGTTTTAACCTTATTTTTTTTCTGGAGTACATCTAATTCACTATCGGACTCAGGCAGCAGTACAGCAATCCTGTCAGCAAGATGGATTAATTGCCCCAACAGGATTTCCTCTGGCATCGTCTTGCTTATATCATCACTAATATCTCTATACTCCAAATGATGGTTTTTAATTATTGCTGCTGTTCCTGGCAGAGGAAAATATTCTTCTAATAATAAATAACCCACCAGGGCATGGCGATTATCCTTTCTATCAAAGGATAAATCGGAAAATCTTTGGTTTAAGTAAAAGACTCCTATATCATGTATCAAAGCCGAAATCACCAGTTTGTAAAGCAGGTCTCGATTTAGGTTTAATCTTTTTCCTAATCTATAGGCAATATAGGCTACTTTTTTATGATGACCAACTACGGTAGAGGAGATTAAATCTAAGGCTCGAGATATAGTTTTGATCATATCAATAAAAGTTATTGTTTGTTCGCTTTTATCCATTATCATCACCTAATAATATTATTGGGATTTAAAATATATTGTTATTTCATTGCCAGGGTCGTTAAATTCTACTCTGTCAACTGCTTTTTTTATCATGCATAAACCCCGTCCTTTTTCTGATAGAACTGGCATATTGTCCCATTCAATATCTTCCCAATTAAAACCTGGACCGGGGTCTCTTACCTGTAAGATAACTTCAGATTTAGAGGCATAAATTATTATATCAACAAATTTATCAGGTTCATTACAACCATGCTCTACAGCATTAGCTAGCATCTCTCTAGCCGTCATCTCCAGTCTAAAATCAAGGTCATCTATTGCAGAATCCACCTGGAAAATAAACTCTTTAATTGAAGCAATAGTTGGAGAAATTGCATCTGATTTACAGGCCATTTTAAGTTCTTTTTTTAGCTGCTCATCCTCGGCCATATTTAATACTCCTCTCCGACAGGTATAAACTTTTCGCGCAATTACTAAGGGTCTGAGATTATAAAGATTATCCTGTTGAAAATTGCAGAATAAATAATTTGATGGCCGGTATAAACCCCGACCATCAAAAAATTTATATCATAACTTGATCTGTTAATTAATAAGTTCCTCTATAGCTTCATCGTTAGAATCATATATATCAATAATCTCTCCCAGTTTAGTCAATTCACAAACTCTTTTTACCTTTTCATTCATGTTGGTCAATACTAACTCTCCATTTTTCTCTCTAATAAACTTAAATAAGGTTATGACAAAACCAATTCCTGAACTGTCTAGATAAGATACATCGGACATATCTAAAACTAGCTTATCTACTTCAGCCTGGCGCAATTTATCTTTGGCTTCTTCTTTTGCAGGGTTGGAGTTTTCAAAGACAATATCCCCTTCTATATGCAAAATACCTACGTCACGATTTAATTTTAAATCCATCATAATTAGTTTTCCTCCCTTACCTTAAATTCTTTGATTAAAGCTTTAAGGTGCTCAGCCATATTTTCTAGCTCATCGGCAGAGGCAGCTACTTCTTCTACATTAGCACTCTGTTCTTCAGCCAGAGCAGAAACCTCTTCAGAGCTGGCGGCATTATCTTCTACCGTTCCCCCAATTGAATCCAGTGCTTTATCAATATCAACGATTCTACTTTCTAATTCCCCGACAAATTCTTTTATTTCTCTCACTCTCCTAGAAGTATCCTGAGAAGATGACACCATTTTATCCAGCGATTCACCGGCATCATTAATAATTGAAATTTGTTTCTCTACCTCTTCTATATTTGTATCCATAGAGTTGATAGTAGCCTCTGTTTCTGATTGAATATCCTCTATTAGACTGGTTATCTGGCCAGCGGCTTCAGAGGATTCTTCTGCTAACTGGCGGACTTCCTCTGCTACCACAGCAAAGCCTGTTCCATGTTCTCCTGCTCTAGCAGCTTCAATAGCTGCATTGAGTGCCAGCAGATTAGTCTGAGAGGAAATACCTTCTATCATATCAACCATTTCGCCGATCTGTTCTGACCGTTGTCCTAATTTTTCAATGGCATCGGTGGCAAAATGAACAGTTTCACTTACGGTATCGAGCTGACTAATTGCTTGCTTGATTGAGTTCTGTCCCTCTTCAGCTACATTTAAAGACTTATCGGCAATCTCTAAACTCTCTTCTACATCTTCCCGCAGGTGCTCTCCATCATCTTCTAATTCATCGGAAATTTCCTGAATAGTGGCTATTTCCCTGCTGATAGTCTCGCTACCTTCAGCGACTTCGGTGATACTGCGAGCTATCTCCTCGGCACTGTGACCGCTTTCTTCTGAGGCAGTGCTTAAATTAGTGGAGGCCTCTACCACTGAATCAGAGCTATCCTGGATACTGCTTACCAGGTTTCTGAGCTTAACTATCATGGCATTGAAGGAATCTGCCAGAGAGCCAATTTCATCAGTTTTATCAATAGCTATTTTTTCAGTTAAATTTCCGGCTGCAATTTTTTCTGCTACCTCGCCTAGTTCTGTTATAGGAGTAACGGTATTTTTAGTCAGTAAAAGAGCTATTAATATAGCCAGAATCACAGAGATAATTATAGAACCCACTGAAACCATGTTGGCCATGGCTATAATATCATCTGCTTCACTTTGCAGGCTAGCTATTTCACCATCAGTTAAGTCAACAATCTCTGCCAAAAGCCCTCTGGTTTCTTCCAGGGCCGGTGCTACTTCCTGGCGAAAATGTTCCTCAGCAGCCTCTTCTTCCCCATCAGCATAGAGCTCTACTACCTCTTCCCCTTCAACATGGATGGTTCTATGGGGCTCTTCTAGGGCTTCATATTGCTCAGCATAATAATCCTCCGGAGTTATATCATAATACCATTGCCCTAAATTGCATTCTTCATAATGATCTGCATCTGCCATTTCACCACCAGTGAGCATATCATAGCGCTCAATAGCCCAGTTTAAGTGGTCACCTTCTAAATCCAGGAGAAAAGACTGAAATTCCATCATCTCATTTACTTCTCCCTCTATCTCTACAACCTGGTCATTAAAATGATTGGTCACCAGACTACCAGCAACGAAGACTAAAACAATTAATAAAAAAGCAAGTGAAAATTTGGCGAATAAAGAACTTTTGATTTTTTTAAACATAAACCCAACCCCTTAATATTTTTGGAATTCTCTTGTCCTAAAAATTATTCCTGGTCAAAGATATTCAATAAAAACCAAAAATTAATTTAAAGCTATAAACTAATAATTTTAAGTACTTATATTTATTTATAATAATTATTAGTAAAATAGTTAGTTTTAATTATACTTTTTTTGCTCTCTTATTGCAAGGCATATAAGAAATTTTTTCATTAATTTCTTTCAGTTTATTCAAAACAATTAGTTTAACCAACCGGTCTTAATATGAAATTATAAACTATATAGATAATATAAAACTATAATTTATCAGCCAGGACTTTACCTGGATATCTTTGATCTCCTTCCCGTCGGGTTAAATTCTGCTCATCAAAATATTCTAATAGCGGCAGGGCATACTTTCTACTACTATCTAAAAGATCACGAAAATCACTTAACTCGATGCTATCCTGGCCAGAAAAATAATTAAGTAATAATTCTTCTGCTTTTTTTAAGGCTTCAGTGGCAAAATAAAGTTCTTCTGTTATTCTTACCAGTTGGCCCTGTCTTTCTAAGGCTAAAACAATCTCTTCCAGTATATTCTCCTCTTTTAATTCCTTAGAAAAATTCTGCTCTTTGAATATAATCTCAGGAAGTTCAGCTAAGTTAGGAGGAGAAAAAAGATCCCTCTTATAAAGTGTTAGAAGTTCTCGTTTAAGTTCCGCCATTTTACCAGTAAATTCTACCTCAAAATCAGGTAAAGCCACATAATTTTCCTGCTCCTTAATCACTGCTGCCGCAGCCAAATCCTCCAATAATTGATTTAACTCAGTATTGACCAGTTTCACCTCCAGACGGGAACGCAACTCCTCCTTACCAATCCCTGGTCTTAGAGGATAACTTTTATGATAATCAGATATAATCTCCTTGATCTCATCTACTAATTGGCAATGAGTTTTTTTCGCCAGCCAGCTAGGTTTCTGATAACGAGCAAGCTCTATTACTTTATCCTCATTTTCTAATTGAGTTAAAATTTCCCTTAATTCCTTTTCAGAAAGATTTGTTCTGGCAATCAGGGCTGGCAACTTCAGGGGACGAGCTGCTAATTCTAAGGTTAAAAGAATCCTTTCATCCGGAGTGCCATTCTCCTTGATCTCTAGCTCTCTAATGACTTCTTTATCTTTCATCTTTCTCCGGGGAGGAGAATTTTCAATTATCTTACCTCCCCCTATCGTAATCATGGGTGAATAGCGTCTAATCACATAATTTTCCAGATAACGCGAGACCACCTCCTCTTCCAAGCGATATTGAACTAAGGCCTTTTCTCCTGGAAGCACCTCTTCTTTATCAATCATATAGACTCTACCTAAAACTTCTCGAGCGCCGATATGAAAACGGATTCTGGTACCCTGTTCTAAAACAAGCGGTGCGGAGGAAAGAAGCTTAACTCTAGCATCCAAACGAGAGGTGGTTAGCAAGCTCTCAGGTTCAGCTAAAACGTCCCCTCTTTCAATCTGCTCTAAGTCAATGCCAGCTAAATTAATACCTACTCTTTCTCCTGGAAAGACCTCTTCCCGCTGGTCATTATGGACCTGCAGACTGCGGATGCGAGCTTCTTCTTTACCGGGGTAGATCATTATAGTCTGACCTTTGTTTAAAGAACCTCTTACCAGAGTTCCCGTAACTACAGTACCAAAACCTGACAGGGTAAAGACTCTATCAACGGGCAGATACGGATTAGCGTCTTTGTCTTTACCAGGAATCTGCATGGCTACCCGGGCTAAAGTTTCTTTTAACTCAGGAAGGTTCTCTCCTGTAGTTCCTGAAACAGTTACTATAGGTGCCTCGGCTAAAAAAGTATCCTCAAGTTGTTCCCGACAGTCTTCAATCACCAGTTCCAACCAGTCTTCTTCCACCAGATCTATTTTCGTTATCACCACAACACCGTACTCCACCTGGAGCAATTCCAGGATAGCTAAATGCTCCCTGGTCTGAGCCATAATACCTTCATCTGCTGCTATTACCAGCAGAGCAAGATCAACTCCGCCAGCACCGGCCAACATGTTCTTAACAAATTTTTCATGGCCTGGAACATCGACTATACCAGCTTTAATGGACTCAGTTAGCTCAAGGCCTGTAAACCCTAAATCTATAGAAATCCCCCTCTCCTGTTCCTCTTTAAGGCGGTCAGTATCGGTTCCTGTGAGGGCGGAAATTAAAGTTGTTTTACCATGATCAATATGTCCTGCCGTACCAATAATTATGTTTTTTTCTCTAAAGGTATCTTCAGCTGCCTTATTCTCTGCTATCATCATAAATCACCTCTAAGGCTTCTTGTAAAGAACTAGAGATAATATCAATATCTCCTGGTTGCAGGGTTCTAACATCAAAGATCAATCTATCATTAATCAAGCGGGTAAATATGGGAGGATAATTGGTTCTAATTTCCTTGGCTAATCGATGGATTTTACCAGTCTCCTCCTGCAAGGTAACGATCCTGGTCTTTAACTGTGCTAAAGGATACGCTCCTCCTCCTACCCGAGAAGAATCATCGGCAATAGCTGCCGTTATCCCGGCAGGCAGAAATTCTTCGATGGCCTCTAAAAGTCTCTCGGCCCTCTCCTGTAGTTTTGTAGTCGGAGAACTTAACATTCTCAAGGTTGGTATCTCTTCCATCACACCCTCGGGGTCTTGATAGGCTTTTAAAGTGCCCTCTAAAGCCGCCAGAGTATATTTATCCACTCTTATAGCTCTCGTTAGGGGGTGATTTTTTAGCTTAGCAATATAATCTTTACTCCCCACTATGATTCCTGCCTGAGGCCCTCCCAGTATTTTATCCCCACTAAAGGTGACTAAATCAGCACCTGCAGCTACTCTTTCCTCTACTGTCGGCTCAGGTGTTAAGCCAACTTGTTCCATATTGGTAAAGACACCGCTGCCTAAATCATCTAATACTGGAAGATTATATTCCTCACCTAAACGAACTAATTCCTCTAAACTGATCTCGCGAGTAAAACCAACCACTCGATAATTACTGGTATGTACTTTCAGCAAGAGGGCTGTTTCTTCGTTTATAGCCTCAACAAAATCTTCTGGATAAACCTTATTGGTGGTACCCACCTCTCTTAATTTAGCCCCACTTTGTTTCATAACTTCAGGTATCCGAAAAGAACCACCAATCTCTATTAATTCACCCCGGGATATTATAACCTCTTGATCAGCCGCCAATGCTGACAGGGCCAATAAAACAGCAGCTGCATTGTTATTCACTACTAAAGCATCTTCCGCTCCTGTTAGTTGACAGAGCAGCTCAGCTACATTGTCATAACGGGAACCCCTTTCCCCGCTTTCTCTATCAATTTCCAGGGTGGTATAGTGGCTGCTCACCATCTGCAACATTTCTTTAGCCCGCTCACTTAGTAAGGACCTGCCTAAGTTAGTATGGACAACAACTCCAGTGGCATTTACTGCTGGAGCCAGATTAGGCCGTAATGTTTTTTCAATTGCTGCCTGCAAACTCTCTCTTAAATTTTCCACCTTAAAACTTTCACTCTTGCTCTTTGCTGCATCGACTTCATCTTGTTCTATTAAATTTATAAGTTCAGACCGAGAATTGGAGATCAGTTGGCGAATTTCTGCCAATACCAATTTACGACCATATTTCTCAATCAATTTTTGTACCTCTTCGTCAGCCAAAAAATCATTAACTGCCGGGAGGCGACTTAATAATTTATTTTTAATATCCAATTTTAAACCTCCTCAAATTTTCATCCTCATGTACAATATTCTTTAAAGCCAGAATAATTCCTGCCTTCTAGAGGCTTTGAAATTGATTAAATTTATCACCAAAAAAATAAACCAGGTCTGAAGGAAAGACCTGGTAATTAAAGGGGCTTATTTTATTTATTTAGACTTCTAATTTTTCGAAGACCCGTTGGTCTTCAACCTCTGTGGTCAGAGCTTGTAGAGCCCGTTCAATTATTTCTCTTCGTTCATTTTTCTCATCATCTTCATCTAATTTAGGATTGCCCAGGGGGTGAGGGATTGCTATTGCCGGCACTATTCTGTTAGCACCTACAGTTAAAGAAATCGGGACAACTGTAGCCACATGTACTACCGGTAAACCTTCTCTTTCAATCTCTTTTACCATCGTTGCTCCGCAACGAGTACAGGTACCTCAGGTAGAGGTCAATATTACAGCCTGCACTCCTTCAGACAACAATTTTTGGGCAATTTCTCGGGCAAAGACTTTGGCATTGGCCACTGATGTGCCGTTACCAACAGTAGAATAATAATATTCATGCAGCTTACCTATCCGGCCTTCCTCTTCTAAGTCTCTTAATACATCCACAGGCAAGACGCAATCAGCATCCTCATTGGCAAAGACAGGATCATATCCTCCATGAGCTGTTTCGTGGCTATCTTCAGTTAAATCGGCAAAATCAGCTATTTTATATTTTCCATACTTAGAGGCACTAGAAGATTCAATCCTATCTGGATTGCCATTGGGTACAATCCCCCCAGAGGTGACTAAAGCTATTTTAGCCTGACTAAGATCCTCTATAGCTGGAGCCGGCTCAACTCTATCAAAAGTAGGCATGGGGTATTCAGAATCATAATCAGCGCCCTTTATTTTAGCCATAAGCATCTTGACTGCTCTTTTAGCTCCCCGCTCATCAGCAAAAGTATTCTTTCTTATCCCCCGGGGAAGATAATTAGCCTCTTCAGGAGAACCTGGTTTCCCCTCCCTCTTAAGATACAACTTAATAAAATCAGCTATATCTGGCAAAGCCTCTCTCATGCTGGCAGCAGAATCACCAGTTTCAATAAAGTAACCATATTGACTAAACATCTCATAACCTGGATTCTCTGGATATATACCAACAACTGCCGGCATATCTAAATCAGCAGCAATTTCAGCCACCATCCCGCAGGCCATGCCGTACCGACCAGCGTTAAAGGCTGGACCTGCCAGTATAAGGTCAGGCTCTAATTCAATTAGATATTCCCTTATCTGACTGGCAGCCTGTTCTTTCTTTTCATTAGCAAAACCATCACCACAAATTATAGTGGCCTTAATATCAACATAGTCCTTTAATTCCCCGGCCAGAGCGGTGCCAGGACCAACTGCCCCCTTTTTCTTTTGAGGCGGTAGATTGGCTTTATCCTCTCCTCCCTGCTGGCCAAAAAATTGATTTAAATAATGGACAATTTTAATTTTAGCCATGTAAAATCTCCTCCTGTCTCTTTAATATCCTCGAGCCGTTAATTTATTAAATCCAAGTTCATTTGTCGCGCCAATAATCGCCTGAATTTCAACTTCAATACTGCCATCTTCTTTAAGACTGCCAGCAAAACCACCGGCAATATTATCGGCATGTTCATCATTACCAATAACCTTTTCCAGTGGTGGTAAGATAATGGTCTCATTGGCATTACCTGTGGAGACTACAGCATCTGCTTCTGGAGTTGAATCGGCTAAAGACTGAGAAGCTCCGTCTCTTCCAGCAAATTCATCGGTTATTAGGACTGTCTTAATCCCTCTATTTTCGAGCTTTTTGCAGTTCATAATTAAATCGGCATCGGGATTACCGAAGCCTTCTTCAGAGATTATTGCTGCTTCTAAACCAATTTTCTCCGCTAATCTAGCTGTAAAACTAGAAGACCTCTCTTTATCAGCCAGGGTAACATTTTCATTGGTAATTATGGTGCCGACAAAGTTAATTTCCTTACCATGCTTCTCATAAAGCTCTTCAATGATAGGATTATTTTGGTGAAAATAGGTGGTATTTTTATCGCAGGCAGAAACACAATTCCCACTGACTATTGCTCCATCCATAACTTCTGTAGGAGAAATCAAAGTTGGTAATATCTCTTTAGCATCAACACCATATACATAAGTGTCATGTAAGAGCCCCTGACTCTGTAACATATAAATATATCCCACTATTGGCAACCCACCATTTAAAGAGCAGGCTTCTAATAATGGTTTATGCTCATAAATTCTAGTTTCATGAGCTTTAGCATCTTTAGCTGCTTCCCCTATATAGTTAGCTGCTGTCAAACCAATTAGACGCAGGACCTCTTCGTGGATATGCTGTTTAATTCCCTGGCTTACTTCACAGTTAATAACTATATTTATAGTTTTAGAAAAGGGAGTATATTCTGCCCCGGGTCCACTCATGTCAATTATACCCTCTTGAAAACCAACTACCTCCCCTGTGGTAACCACGGCCGTGCCAGCCAGCACTTTAGTGATACCCGAGCCGACCATATCATCATCGCCAGTAAAACCTGGGAACATATCGCCACCGCTATTTTTAAAACGAGGCTCTATAACATCCTTGACAGGCATAATTCTAACATCATCACCAGGCCTCACTATTTCTAAATCAATATCAGCAATGCGATGATCATCCTTAATCTTAGCAAGTAACTTATCTTTGTTAATAAATAAAGTTCTATCTTCCACTCTATTTTCTGAGCCGAATTTTACATCTTCAATGAAAATTTTTTCTAGTTGTAATTTAATTTTACTTCACCTCCAGTTAGTCATCTCAATCATTAGATCCTTATTTTTACAAATCAGAGCCATAACAATTTTTAAAACCAGCATAGATTAGAGAAAAATCAATTAAGCTAAAATCCCGCCGGGTCTCTGGAGTTAGATTTTGTGAACTATTTAACTTTTGTTGAGAAAAAAATTGTTCATATTTTTTTATAGCACTTTCTATAATTTCTAAAGAAGCAAAATCTAAGTCTGAGCCTGACCTTATCCCTATCGTTCTATAGGGATTTTCCCAGGGCTTTAAACTTCCTGCCAGAGGGTGGGTGATTAGCCGCCCCCCCTGATGCACCTGATCTCTAGTTAATAACAGGACATCTTCTAATTCTTGACAGTGCTTTAGAACAAAGGTAGCTCTGATCTTTTCTAAGACACTGGTTTTTTCTTTAGATAAACCGATTACCTTATTTTGTTTCTCCTGGGTTGAAAAGAGGGGATTATTGCTAAGCAAAATATTTTTACAGGAATAAGAGTTTATTTTTCTTCCTCCTTTCTTTCTAAAAAAAATAAAAAAACAGAGCAACAGCGTCTGACCACTGCTCTCTGTCCTTTAACCTGAGAGATTAACTGCTTTTAAACAGTCTGCTCCTTCGGTAGATATCTTCTCCAGAGAATTGTCCTGAAATGGTCCTGGATACCTGAGAGTTTCATCAACCTTCGGTCAAAGAGTTGATTTACCCCTTCGGTGGTCTTTAAGAAAAAAGACTCTCTCCCATCTCAGTCATCCAAAGTTTTATAATAAATTTTTCACAAAGTTTGAATTAATTATAAATCACCGGATGAATATTGTCAAGGTTTCTGGAGAGTTTTCTATTAGTTTTTAATAAATTAATCCCTGGAGGTATTTTGATCAGCTGCTGACTCTTTAGCCTGAGAGCTATAATAATCCCGGGCAATAACTTTGGTTATTTCAGGCTGAAAGGAGGATTTTTGAGCAAAATATTTATCCAGTTTTCGCAGAGCAAAAAAGGAGGTCAATAAGAATATCAAAGCTCCCATCATGCCCACAGTCTCACCTTCATAACCAAACCAACTGGCTGCAAAGTTATTGGTAATAAAATAACCAAGAAACATAAATAGCAAAGGGAAGAGATAGACTAAAAAAGAGGCAAAGAAAATATTTCTATCTCTCATCTCTAAAGCCACTCTCTCCCCGGCCTTTGCTTCAACTGGATTGGCAACCTGTACTTCTAATTCATCTTTACTGTTGCCAGGTCCAGCTAGACTACAGCTGTGCTGACACCTATCACAGGCAGAACTTCGCACTAATTTTACTGTCGCTCTTTTCTTGTCAGTTGAAATTACCACCGCTTCTTCTTGCAAGCTCGTCCACCTCCAACTCTATTATATCTAATAGTTAAAAAAATGCAAAACTCCTGCCGGTTAAAGCAGGAGTTTAAACTTTTCTTGTTAGAGCACTACATTTACCAGCTTCTTGGGTACCACAATTACTTTTTTCACATCGTCAGAACCGATATATTTTTGCACCTTATCCTGTTTAAGTGCCTCTTCCTTAACCTCTTCCTGGGAACTATCGGCAGAGACCATCATTCTATCGCGTACTTTTCCATTGATCTGAATGACTATCTCTATCTCATCCCTGGCCAGTGCTTCCTCTTCATATTCCGGCCAACTGTTTTGGTGGATGCTAAATTCCTGACCCAGCTGTTGCCAGAGCTCTTCTGTTACATGGGGAGCAAAGGGGGCTAGCAACAATAATTTATTGGTAAATACCTCAGCTAAAAGCTGATAATTTAATTCTTCTTCAGTTTCTATATATTGATAAACTTCATTGGTAAGCTCCATTAAGGCTGAAATAGCAGTATTGAAGTTCTGTCTTTCTGCTAAATCCACTGTAACTTTTTTAATTGTCTCATGGAGCTTGCGGTAGAGACCTCGCCCCGCATCAGAGAGACCAGTTAGCTCCACTTTGCCGGTAGCTTCTTTAACTTCCGTCAGATTCTCCTGTATAACCCGCCAGACTCTGTTAACAAAGCGCTGGAGACCCTCGATTCCTTTATTGCTCCACTCCAAATCCTTCTCTGGGGGAGCAGCAAATAGAATGAAAAGTCTGGTGGCATCGGCACCATATTTTTCTAAAATATTGAGGGGGTCCACCACATTGCCTTTAGATTTGGACATTTTAGCTCCATCCTTTAAAACCATTCCCTGAGCTAGATAATGGTCAAAGGGCTCATCGGCAGAGGTTAAACCCAAATCCCGAGCTACTTTGGTAAAGAAACGGGCATAAAGCAGATGAAGTATGGCATGTTCCACTCCACCTACATAAATATCTACTGGCATCCAGGCATCAACCTTTTCCTTTAAGAAAGGATCTTCATCGTTATTGGCATCTGTATAACGAAGAAAATACCAGGAGGAATCAACAAAAGTATCCATGGTATCAGTCTCTCTTTTGGCTGCCCTGTCGCATCGAGGGCAGGAAGTGTTAACAAAATCCTCCACTTTTTTCAAGGGCGATTCCCCTCCTGGAGTCAGCTCCACCTCCTCCGGTAATTCTACCGGTAATTCCTCTTCTGGAACAGGTACTATGCCACAATCATCGCAATAAACAACAGGTATCGGGGCTCCCCAATAACGCTGGCGTGAGATCAACCAATCTTTCAATCTAAAGTTTACTTCTTGCTGGCCTAAGCCTCCCTCTTCTAAGTCTCTAACTATTTTGTCAAAGGCTGAAGCTGAATTCAGGCCATTATACTTATCGGAGTTAATTAATATTCCATATTCTTCGAAAGCTTCGTCCTTTTCGGCCACATCCCATTCCTCTTCTCCCTCGGGAATAATTACCTGGCGTACTGGAATATCATATTTTACAGCAAAATCATAGTCCCGCTGATCATGGGCTGGCACCGCCATGATTGCTCCAGTACCATATCCCATTAAGACATAGTTGGCAATAAAAATAGGAATTTCTTCTCCATTCATGGGATTAATGGCTTTAATTCCGGTATCCATGCCTATTTTTTCTGAATCCGGTGAAGTCCTCTCTTCTTCTTCCTGCTCTTTAACCCGGGCGATAAAATCTTGCAACTCTTCCTTACGGCCAGAGAGCTCCATAAATTTTTCTACCAGAGGATGTTCCGGAGCTAAGACCATATAGGTGGCTCCAAAAACGGTATCTGGCCTGGTGGTAAAAACTTCTAGTTCATCCCCGGTGGCAGGAACAGGAAATTTTATCATCGCTCCTTCACTGCGGCCAATCCAGTTTTTTTGCATCATTTTTACTCTTTCTGGCCATTTTTCTAGCAACTCATGGTCATCCAGCAATTGGTCAGCATAATCCGTTATTTTTAAAAACCATTGTTCCAATTGTTTAATTTCTACTTCTGTTTCACAGCGTTCACAGGCCTCATCAACCACCTGTTCATTGGCCAGCACCGTCTCACAACTGGGACACCAATTTACCGCTGCTTCTTCTCGATAAGCCAGATCATTTTTTAACATCTGCAGGAAAAACCACTGCGTCCAGCGGTAATAATCAGGACTGGCGGTAGTTACCTCTCTATCCCAATCATAGCTTAAGCCCAAACTTTTCATCTGTTCTTTCATGGCTGAGATATTATCCCAGGTCCATTTTTTGGGATGAATATTACCGTGTTCTTTGGCCGCATTTTCAGCCGGCAGACCAAAGGCATCCCAGCCCATGGGGTGAAGCACATTATGGCCAGTCATTCTTTTAAAGCGAGCCATAACATCGCCTATTGAGTAAACTCTTACATGCCCCATATGTAGACGTCCCGAAGGATAGGGGAACATTTCCAGGGCATAGTAATTTTCGGCTGCAGTATCTTCAGCGGCCTTGTCCAGTCCTTCTTCCTGCCAGAGATTCTGCCAGTATTTTTCTCGTTCTGCAAAATCAAAGTCATTAACCACTACCATCAACTCCTCCTAAATTTTAGTTTAATCATTAAAATCATATTACTATCTAGCTATAAAACTTTTTCAAAAAAACAAAAAACCTCCTCCCAGAACAAGGGACGAGGTATACCCGCGGTACCACCCAGCTTGGTTTCAATAAAACCCACTCTCCTTTAACGCAGTCGATACGCCGATAGGTACTTAATTTCCCCACCGGAATTCGAGAACGAGTTCAACTCCTGCCAGATATCGGTTTTCAGCCTCCCCCGACTCTCTTTGATCCTTTCAGAGCCTACTACTTTCTCTCCTAATTTTTTTACTTTATTTTTTTTAGTTCAAAAATATCATCAAGTATTATCAATTAAATTATAATTAGCTCTACGGTCTATTGTCAAGTATTTTCTCCTTATTAATCCGCTTCTTTTGTTAAAATTTCTTCAGCATCGGCCCACAACCTCTCAAGATCATAGAAGGACCTTTCCTGTTTGTGAAAAACATGGACGACTACATCTTTATAGTCCAATAAGATCCAGCGTCCGTGGTTTTTCCCGGCCTGACGATAGGGCTCCAGACCTTGATCAGCAAGTTCATCCTCTATTTCTCTGGCTATGGCCTTCACCTGATTTTCATTATTACCACTCATAATCACAAAATAATCAGTTACAGTGGTAAGCTCTTCTACTTCTAATACTACCACATTTTGAGCCTTTTTATCTGCTGCCAGTTCGGCGATTTTTTTTGCTAGATCAACTGACTCAAATTCTGCCATTAATCAACTTCACCTACCTCCCCTGTTTCATTATTTAGCATATCC
Source organism: Halanaerobiaceae bacterium (assembly GCA_003553485.1). Classification (GTDB taxonomy): domain Bacteria; phylum Bacillota; class Halanaerobiia; order Halanaerobiales; family Halarsenatibacteraceae; genus T1SED10-84. The sequence goes on from PWEJ01000163.1 coordinate 35,975, forward strand.
TGACCGACAATTATTTCTAGCCGGTTATTATATTCTTCCTCAGAAGAACTTGAGGCCACTATCTGGCCACCTATATATTGCTGAATATTTTTGGCAACTTCTTCAGTCTCCTCGTGAAAATAATGTATTTTGGTAGTCTGATAATTATAATGATCTGCATTGGCCAGGCGCTCTACCTGAAAACCATAACGTTCCAGCCTCTCTGCCATTTTCCCTGCCTGACCAGGGACACCATTGCCATTATAAATAGTCATCTCCACTTCTGTGTTAGTAAAATACTCTTTACTTCTAATTAATTGATCCACCAATAACTCTTTTTCTCTTTCATCAGCTATCCAGTAACTGGCATTGTTAATATATTCCGGACTACCTGGCAACATAGCTGTCTCCAATCTTGCCAGATCAAGATCCCGGGCTACATTCAAAAAGGCCGTGATATCCTGGATTGGTATATCTGTATTAACAGCCCTGATGACTTCCTGGGTAACGGCTGGTATTCTAGTTATAATCTGGGGGCTTAAAACCTGATCAACTAAGGATTCAATAAACTTTTGTTGTCTGGCCACTCTGCCTATATCACCCTGAGTCTGATCGCGATATCTTACATATTTCAAAGCCTCTTCCCCGTCTAAGGTCTGCTTTCCCGGAGGGATATCTATAGTTAAGTCCCCTGCTTCATCCTGATAATCTAAATGCTCTTCGACCTCTAACTCCACTCCTCCAAGGGCGTCAATTATCTTTATGAAGGCATCAAAATCTAAATCTACATGATAATCTATTTCAATATCCAGGAAATCCTCCAGAGTCCGCGATACCAACCTTGGCCCTCCAAAGGCATAGGAAGCATTTATTCTATTTATACCACGATCTGGAATCTGAACCCGGGTATCACGGGGTACAAAGAGAAGTCCTGCCTCTTTTTCCTCTATGTCTATGCTGGCAATTATTATAGTATCGGCTCTGCTGATACCATAGTGATCTTCATCATGACCGGTAACGAGAATATTTACTTTAGAACTGGGAAAGTTATTATTGCTCTGGACTGTAAACTCTGTCCGAAAAATAAAGTCGGTGGTAAAGCCCAGGAAAAAAATTACTAAAAGACCGATGATAAATAACTTACCTTTTAAAGGAAACTTTTCCCGAGCATATCTTTTCGACATTTTATTGCCAACCCCCTAATAATTTATTACGAACAATTATGGTATTAGGGTGAATCACTGCTCTAGATGCCAGTAGATAATCTATGGTATTATCCAACTGATGTAACAGTGCTTTTTTTAAGTCATCACGGGCTTCTCTTCTTATCTTTTCTATACCTGGATAATCGCGGCCAGGTTCAATTTTATCAGCAAGATAAATAATATCCCCTAATTTTTTTCTCTCCAAAGCTGCTATGGTATGAAATCTAATAGCTTTAAGTATATCTTCATCGCTAATAGAAAATTTATTTTCTGCTACAGTAGCAGCCGCCGGAGCATGCCATAAGGACAATAGCTTTTTTTCCCAGCAATCCAGCTGCCAGCGAGAATTTTCCAGCACTGCTTTCAGGCTGGACCGGGACCAGTTTCGACAATAATCATGTAATAATCCTGCTAAATAAGCTTTAGTCTGTAAAGTTTCATCCCCTTTAGCAAGTTGATGAGCCTCCTTGGCCACCCTTAAACTATGTTGAAAAATTGCTGGCGATAATTTGGAGGCCAATCGCTCCTTAAGCCTATCTTTTAATTTATTATAGTCCCCTAAGCCGGTATCGGTCATTTTTTCTCCTCTTTACCATATAGATTATTATCAATAATATACTCTCTCACTGCTGGAGGGACAAAATAGCGAATACTTTGACCTTTAGCAGCTCTGATTCGAACATCACTTGATGAGATATTTACTAGTACTGAATCTAAAGTTATAATCTGCTGGCGGTAATCTTTGAAGCGAGATTCCTGGAGCAGTTCCTCAATATCATATCCCGGTCTAGGAGCTACCAGTAGCTTGCTATTAGCCAGAATATATTCGGGATCTTTCCAGGTGAATATTTCTGCCAGGGAGTCGGCCCCGATAACCAGACCGACTTCTGTGAAGAGCTGCAAAAAATGCTGCAGAGTTTTGGCGGTATAGGAAATACCCTGGCTTTTAATTTCAAATTGTGATAGAATCAAATTGGGATTATTTGCTATCGCTCTGCGCAACATCTCCAGTCTAGCTTTTATTGGAGTAACCTTAGTGGTGTTTTTATGAGGTGGTATTTTAGCTGGCATCATCATTAGATATTCACTAGCAAATCTTTCCCGGGCCTGCTCGGCAATCAAAAGATGCCCAATATGGGGAGGATCGAAGGTTCCTCCAAAAATTATTATTTCCCTATTATTATGCGCCACCTTATCACCAGCCTAGATACATGATATCATTATATTAAATCCAAAATTATTTATCAAGCATACTAAAATTTTACAGGGAGTGATTACTTTGCAAAATAAATTTCTGCAAAAAGAGCCTCAATATCCAAAAAGTGTTTATATTGCCCCTGGAGTAAGGTTAATTGGCAGCGTGGAAATCGGTGAAAACTCCAGTCTTTGGCCCAATGTGGTAGCCAGAGCTGACATGGATATTATTAAAATTGGAGCTAAAACTAATATCCAGGATAACTCCACCCTGCATAATGATTTTTCTACCCCGTTAATCATCGGCAATAATGTAACTGTTGGTCATTCTGCTGTGCTCCATGGCTGTAATATTTCTGATAATTGTTTAATCGGCATGGGAGCAACGATTTTAAATAATGCTAAGATTGGGGAGTATTCTATAATTGGTGCTGGTGCTTTAGTCCCCGAAGATACTGAAATCCCACCAGGCAGTCTAGTCATCGGTCTCCCTGGTAAAGTTGTCAGAGAAACAAGTTCTGCTGAGAAAGAAAAAATAAAAAAATCAGCTGACCACTATTATCAGCTTGCCTGTCAACATCAAAAATAACAGGTGCTTTAGTTATATTGCTCCATAATTACTTCATAGGCATTTTGAATCTCAGAAAATTTTTCCTGAGCAGTTTTTACAAATTCATCTGGCAGATCTTTAGCTATTATTCTATCGGGATGGTATTTTTTTACCAATTCCCGATATTTTTTCTTTATTTCTTTTTTGGTGGCATCCTTTGATAAACCTAAAGTCTTATAAGCCTTTTCCAGCTTTTTTATAGAAGAAGTCCTTGAAGTCCGCTGCCCTGAAGAACGGTTCTGCCAGGAACCGGCTTGCTGGTTTTGCTCCAATCTGAAGATAATCTCAACCTCTTCTAACAGGTCCTCCTGTTCACTACTCAAGCCTTCATTGGCATCTCCCAGGCGAATAAGCATTTGATAGACGGACTCTAATATTTCAGGATTATATCCCACTAAAGAAGCTAATTTTTCAGCTACCTGGGATAATACCTGGGGGTTTTGCCCGGCCTGTTCAAAATAATTTCTGGCCTGTTGAGCAGCCCTCCCCCCCATTCTCAACTGTTGACGGACAAAAAGATTAACAATTTCTTTCTCCTCTGCTGTTATTGGACCATCAGCTCGGGCAAAGGCTGCTAACAAAGAAAAAAGCTGAGAGAAAAACTCCTGCTGTCTGGCCGCAGTATTATAACCAGGAGAACCTCCCTGGTAGCTATAGCCTCCTTGATTATTTCTCCTGCTTCCATAGTATTTTCTAGCTTGATTACCAGATAACCAGTAGCCTATAAGTCCCCCTATAATAGCCCCTGGTATATTAAAAAATATCAAACCAACAAAAGCTCCTAAAAACGGCAAACTACAACCCAAAATTAGTACCTCCCTAGTTCTTTTAAACTCTTTATATATTGATAGCTTATATTGTTCTCAATTTCAGGATAAAAAAAACTCTCTTATCCCTCTTAATATTATAACATATTTGTTTAAATTTCAAAAAAAACTAATTTGCACTATTTATTTTTTCTTGATATTATTAAAGTGTGGATTTTTTTACTTTTCTGATACTATTATAATCATAATAATATTTATTAGTTCTAACTGCTATTGGGAGTTGTTAATATTGGTGAAACTTTTCATTAAGCTTATGTTAGCCCTATGGGGCTTCGCTCTTTTTGCCGGTTCTTTTATAGCCATTATTTTTCTATTAAGCACTGACTTCATTCCCGAGCACTCTCTCATCTATATTTTTGATATTCCTGAAATTATGGCTGAATTTTTGCTGATTATGATTATCATAATCTTTCTTTTGCTACCAGCCTTAATTCTCCTTGCTGCTCTGCAGATAATTAATTTATTAGAAAAGATAAACCACAGGACAAATTAAGCCTGCTCGTCGCTATAAATAAAGGGGGTGAAAGATTAAATGGAAAATAGCTCAAATTCTTTTGAGAAAGAAGCTATTTGCCCAAAAGAAAAAAAGAACCGTGCTTTAGCCCGGGCCCGGGAATTATCCCGGAAGATTGCTGATTATCAGCAACAATATAAAAAAATACCCAAAGGTAGAGAAAGAGAAGGGGTTTTCTCAGAGCGCAAAAGGAAAATTCTATCCTATTTTGCTGCCTCCCAGGAAGACTGGAATAATTGGAAATGGCAGATGCAAAATAGGGTCTCCTCTGTTAAGGTCTTGCAAAATTTTATAGACCTCACCCCGGCAGAAGTTGCTGAGATAAAGAATGTAGGGCAGAAATTTCGCTGGTCAATCTCTCCTTATTTTTTAAGTCTTATTGACCCTGATGACAGAAATTGTCCCATCGGCAAACAGGCTATACCACAAGCTTTAGAATTAATTGACAATGGGGGAGTTAGAGATCCCATGGCGGAAGAGTTTACCAATCCTGCTGGTACAGTCATCAGACGTTACCCTGACCGATTGATTGTCAAGCTCACCAATATCTGTGGCATGTTTTGTCGTCACTGTCAACGTCGGCGAGAAATAGGTGAAGTTGATCAGCATATTGAGCAAGAATTAATAACGGAGTCTATAAATTACATCAAAAATAATAAAGAAATCCGGGATGTTTTATTAACTGGTGGAGATCCCCTCACTCTCCCAACAACCCAGCTGGAAGAGATAATTAAAAGAGTTCGAGCTATTCCCCAGGTTGAGATTATCAGGATTGGCACCAGAATGCCAATAACCATCCCCCAGAGGGTCACTAAAAATTTAGCTAAGATGCTGGCCAAATATCACCCTTTATATATTAATGTCCAGGTCAACCATCCTAAAGAATTGACCAGGGAGGTTTTTCAAGCCTGTGATCTCTTAACTAAAGAGGGAATTCCCCTGGGAAATCAAGCTGTGTTGTTAAAGGGGATAAACAATGATTATCAAGTAATGCGCTGCCTCAATCAAGAGTTACTCCAGGCAAGAATAAAACCCTATTATCTTTTTCATGCCAAGCAGGTTATCGGTACTTCTCATTTTCAAACCACTGTCGATGAAGGCATAGAAATAATGGAGAAATTAAGGGGTTTCACCTCAGGAATGGCTATACCACAATTTATTATAAATGCACCAGGAGGATTGGGAAAAACTCCAGTCTCGCCTGATTATATAATTTCCCGCGGCCTTAACTACGTTACAATTAGAACCTGGGAAAAAAAAGTAGTTGATTATCCCAATCGACAGTATGATTGAAGACCCACTACTTTAAGCAGAGCTATTTTATTTGACTTTCCTTAACCAGCCTGCTATAATTTTTGGTAACTAATTTTTATTTGCTGTCGTCCTAAATAAAAATAGGACGGCTTTTTTAATTTTTCTTTGCTTTAATTTGCGAATTTCATTTTAATGATTATCTTTTTAACATAAAATTAATAAGACCTAGGAGGTTTCAACAAATGAATAAGGCAGACTCTCCAAAAACCAGCTCTGAACAAGAAGCTGTTATCAAACCTCGCCAGAGACTTGAGGGGAAAACCTCTGTCCCCGGGGATAAATCTATCTCCCATCGAGCTTTAATTTTAAGTTCACTGGCTAAGGGGACCAGTACCATCGAAGGTTTATTAGAAGGTGAAGACTGTTTGAAGACTTTAAAAATTATGCAGGATTTAGGTATTAAAATCCAGAAAAAGGGTGAAGGCTGTTATCAGGTGCAGGGAAAGGGATTAAAGGGACTAAAGGAGCCTGAAGATGTTTTAGATTGCGGGAACTCTGGAACTACCATGCGGCTTTTAACTGGGTTATTAGCTGCCCAGAGCTTCTATTCCGTATTGACAGGCGATGGTTCACTGCGCTCTCGTCCCATGGCCAGAATCACCAGACCTCTGGCTAAAATGGGAGCAAAAATCTGGACCCGTGAAGATGGTCTTGCTCCTTTAAGCATCCAGGGCAGGGAATTAACTGCTATCCGTTATGAACAGCCAGTGGCAAGTGCTCAGGTAAAATCCTGTTTATTACTTGCCGGACTTTTCAGCGAAGGCAAGACCATCATCGTTGAACCCGCTGCTTCCCGGGATCATACCGAGAGGATGCTCAAATCAGCTGGAGTTCAGCTCAATATAAATAACGGAGTTATCACCCTTGAGAACCCAGAAAAAATAGAGCTTGCTCCCCAGGAGATTAAGGTTCCTGGCGACATATCTTCGGCTGCTTTTTTAATAGCTGCAGCTCTAATGGTGGAAAAAGGAAATCTTACAATTGAGAATGTGGGCATCAATCCCACCCGCAGTGGTTTTCTTACAGCCTTAGATAAAATGCAGGCTAATATTGCCATAAAAAATACCAGAGAAGTTAGCGGTGAACCAGTAGCCGATATTGAAGTTAGTTCAAGCCCTCTGAAGGCTATTAATTTATCAGGTGAAATCATCCCCAGTCTCATCGATGAAATACCTATTCTGGCTGTTCTTGCCACCCAGGCTAAGGGAAAAACTGTAATCTCTGATGCTGAAGAACTCAGGGTAAAAGAAACCGATAGGCTGGCAGCTATAGCCAAAGAATTAAAGAGGCTCGGCGCTGATATTAGTGAAAAAGAGGATGGATTGATCATCAAGGGACCGACTAAACTTAAGGGAGGCATCAGCTGTAAGAGCTATCATGATCATCGAATTGCCATGGCTTTAGCAGTAGCGGGACTGGCCTGTCAAAGAGAGGTTATAATTGAAAATAGCAAGATTATTTCTGTCTCTTTCCCTAATTTTTTACACCTATTAGAAGAGCTATAAGAAGCAACAGTTTAGCAGATCCAGAAAAAAGTATTTGACAAACTTAAAAATTGTTGCTATAATTCTTTTTAACAATCTAACATGATTAACAACTGAGAAGGGGCCCAGTAAACCAGCGAAATATTTTAGAGAGCCGGTGGTCGCTGCAAATCGGTTATTTCCTGGTCGAAATACACCCTGGAGTTGCCAGCTGAATTAGAGTAGGCTCTGGCCGTAATCCGTCGTTATCCGGTGAGAAAGTGTCTGCTTAACAGTGGTTGCTTTCAATAAAGATGATCTCTAATTTTGTTTATCAGGTTTTAAACCTGTGAACAGTCTAAAGGAGATTAAATCAGGTGGTACCGCGATTATGTCGCCCTGAAGGGGCGACTTTTTTTATTTTACTCAGAATCCAAATTAGTTTTATTTAAATTTTTTACAAAATTTTTATTATCAAAATTAAAAAAAGAGGTGATTACAAATGATTGTAGTTATGAAGAGTAAAAGCAACGAAGAAGATCTTAACGAGGTTTTAGACCTTATCGAAGAGGAAGGTTTTGAAGCTCATCTTTCCCAGGGCGTGGAGACAACAATAATTGGACTTATAGGTGATACTGCTGGTAAAGAGCAGGTGAAGAGCCGATTGCAGGCCTTCTCTTCAGTGGAAAAAGTTATCGCTGTGCTCGACCCCTTTAAGTTAACTGGCTGGAAATTCAAGCCCGAAAAAACTGTTATTAAGCTGGATGAAGTTGAAATTGGCAATGGAAAACCGGTGGTAATGGCAGGTCCCTGTGCTGTAGAAAATGAAGAGCAGCTAATGACTACTGCTAAAGCAGTAAAGGAAGCTGGAGCGGAAATATTACGGGGAGGAGCCTTTAAGCCCAGGACTTCTCCTTACTCCTTCCAGGGTTTAGGGGAAGAAGGTTTGAAGTTATTAGCCCAGGCTCGGGAAGAAACCGGTTTGAAAATCATAACGGAACTGATGGATTTAGAGCATCTGGAATTAGTAGCCGAATATACTGATATTATTCAGATTGGTGCCCGCAATATGCAAAACTACCCCCTGCTTTCAGCTATTGGTAAACTTGATAAACCGGCAATGTTAAAAAGAGGTATGTCAGCGACCATAAGAGAATGGTTATTAGCCGCTGAGTATATTATGTGCGAGGGAAATCAACAGGTGCTTCTCTGCGAGAGAGGTATCAGGACCTTTGGTGAGGAGACACGCAATACTTTGGATTTAAGCTCAGTCCCTATGGTTAATGAGCTTAGCCATCTTCCTGTTATTGTAGATCCCAGTCATGGCACCGGGCGCTGGGAGCTGGTTAATCCCATGGCTCGAGCTGCAGTGGCCGTTGGAGCAGATGGTTTAATTGTAGAGGTCCATCCCAATCCTAAAGAAGCTCTTTCAGACGGTCCTCAATCACTTAAACCAAAAAAGTTTGCTCAATTAATGGCTGATATTAACACCATCACTGATTCTTTAGGCAATAGCAAAGGTTCCCGCTGGCCTTCAGCAATTTAAGATTAAGGGCCAGCTTAAAGAAGAAATCAGAAGGGAGAGTGTTCTATGGAGAAGTTCCAACAGACAGCTATAATCGGGGTAGGACTGATGGGGGGCTCACTGGCTAAAGCTTTGCAAAAACATGGACTATCTAAGTCTATTATAGGCTGGGACCTTAATAAAAGCTCCCTGCAGATTGCAAGGGATAAAGGAATAATAGATAGGGCAGCCACAAATATTAAGGATGCTATTACCAGCAGCGATCTTATTATAATAGCTATTCCTACTGCTGCCATCACTGACATGTTAAATAAGATTAATCCTCATGTTTCTCCTCGAGCAATTATAATGGATCTTGGCAGCACTAAAGGTAAGATAGTCAAAGCCGCTAAAAATATTTTTACTGACCACCCTCAGCCCTGCTTCATTGGCGGTCACCCTATTGCCGGTTCTGAAAAATCCGGGGTCAAATACAGCAAAGCTGATCTTTTTACTGATGCCCCTTTTGTATTGACCCCTCTGCCAGCCACCCCTGAGACCCAGCTTAATAGAATTAAATCCTTGGTCACAGCTCTAGGGGCTCAGTGCTGGGTGCTTAAACCTCAGGAACACGATCGTTTTTTAGCCTGGATCAGCCATTTACCGCAGTTGGCAGCCACTACCCTGATGAAAACAATAGCTGAACAAAAAAATGCCGATGAAGCCTTAAAACTGGCCGGTAGTGGTTTAAAGGATACTACCAGAATAGCAGCCAGCAGTAGCGCCATTTGGCAGGATATCATCTTTACTAACCAGGAAAATATCACCGCTATTTTGCAGGATTATATTGCTGAACTGAAAAATTTACAGGATATAATCAAAAATTCCCAGGTAGAAGAATTTTCACAGCTGATGGAAGAAGCCGCCCGGAGTCGAAGGAATTTGAAAAATTTTGAGTCAGACCGATAAGAAAAACAATAAAACAAAGAAATTAAATCAAACAAAAAATAAAATGATTTGGTTAATATCCTTTTTTCTGCTATAATTATTATGATATTTTACTATTTTAAAGGAGAAGATATTTATGTTTGAATATATAACTGCCGGAGAATCTCATGGTCCAGAGTTAACAACTATCATTAAGAAAGTTCCAGCGGGACTTAAACTTGATTTTTCAGAATTAAACAGACAGCTGCTGCGACGCCAGGGAGGGTATGGTAGAGGAGGAAGAATGAAGATTGAAAGTGACCAGGCCCAGATTACCTCTGGAGTCCGTCAGGGAAAAACCCTGGGGACCCCCCTTACCATTCGAATTAATAATAAAGATTGGCAGAACTGGCGAAAAATAATGGCTATTGAGCCCCGGAAGGCTGAGGATAAGGAAAGCAAAGAAGAAGGCAGGGTTAGCAAACCTCGTCCCGGTCATGCTGACCTGGCTGGAGCTCAAAAATTCAATTTTAGAGACCTGCGCAATGTTCTAGAGAGGGCCAGTGCCAGGGAGACTGCTGCTCGCAGTGCTGTTGGGGCAGTCTGCCGGCAATTTTTAGCTCATTTTAACATCAACATCTTCTCTCATGTCATCCAAATAGGAGAAGTGGCCTCAGATGATTGGTCTGCTAGGTCAGAGCAGTTTAAGACTGACTCTCAGCAGGACTTAAAGGCCAAAATAAAAGATTATTTTTCTCAGGTAGATAACTCTCCTCTACGCTGTGGCTCAAAGGAGAAAACCAGGGAAATGAAAAAATTAATTGATGCCTGGAAAGAACAGGGTGATTCTGTTGGAGGGGTCTTTGAGGTTATAATTACAGGCCTTCCTCCGGGGCTTGGAAGCCATACCCACTGGGACTTTAAACTCGATGGTCAACTAGCAGGAGCTTTCATGAGCATCCAGGCTATTAAAGGGGTCGAGATAGGAGCAGGCTTTGCCGGTGCTGCCCTGGCTGGCTCTCAATTTCATGATGAAATTTACCACCAGCAAAATAGAGGTTTTTATCGCTCTAGTAATAGAGCAGGTGGATTAGAAGGTGGAATTACCAATGGAGAGTTTTTAACTATCAAAGCTGCTATGAAACCTATTCCCACTTTGTCCACTCCGCTGCACTCAGTGGAGATTGATACCAAAAATGAAACAACAGCGGCTAAAGAGAGAAGCGATAACTGTGCCGTACCCTCTGCAAGTATTGTAGGGGAAGCAGTAGCTGCCATTACTATTGCTAAAGCTTTAACACTTAAAACCGGTGGAGATAGCATGGCAGAAATTAAAAGAAATTACAACTCTTATTTAGAGCAGATCAAAAACTTTTAATAACAGCTGTTATATTATAATTATTAGGAAAGCAGGGAGGATACCATGACCGAAAAACAGGGGGCAACTAATTCACAGATTTTTTCTAAATTAAAAGTTAGAGTGCCATCTAATACTTATCCCATCTATTTTAGCTCTAATTATTTACATAAAACCGGTTCAATTATAAGAGACCATCTCGCTGATACCCAAAAAGCCTTTGTCATCTCTGATGATAATGTCTTTCCTCTCTATGGAGAAAAATTAATGAAGAGCTTAACAGAGGCTGGTTTTTCCGTATCTTCGGCTACTATACCTGCTGGTGAGGCCAGTAAAACTTTAGATAACGCTGCTCTCCTCTTAGATAAATTGGTAGAGCAGGAACTGGAGAGAAGCTCTGTGGTGGTAAGTCTGGGAGGAGGCGTAGTAGGAGATTTAGCCGGTTTTGTTGCCGCTACTTACATGAGAGGGATTAACTTTGTCCAGGTTCCTACCAGTTTATTAGCTCAGGTGGATAGCAGTATTGGCGGGAAAGTGGCAGTGAATCATCCCCGGGGCAAGAACTTAATTGGGGCCTTTTACCAGCCCAGACTGGTATTGATAGATGTCGCCACTCTCTCCACCTTAAAAGAGGAAGATTTTCTCTCCGGGCTGGGAGAAGTGATCAAGCATGGAGTTGGTTTTGATTATGATTACTGGCAGTTTCTCCAGCAAAACCGGGACAATATTTTGGCCCTGGAAGAAAGTTCCCTGGCCCGCATGATTGCTGGTTCCTGTCAAATAAAGAAAAATATTGTGGAGCAGGATGAAAAAGAGAAAGGGGTCAGGGCTAAACTCAATCTAGGACATACCATAGCCCATGCTTTAGAAAGTCTAACTAATTATAATAAATACAGTCACGGTCAGGCTGTGGCCCTTGGTCTGTTAGCAGAAAGTCATTTAGCTGCCAGAATGGGACTTTTAAGCTCTGACCTGGTCCGGGAAATCAAAAGCACCATAGAAGATTTTAACCTGCCCAGCAAAATTCCAGAGCAGTTAACTGGTCCAAAAATATTAGCGGCCCTGCGCCAGGATAAAAAGTCATACCAGGGCAAAGTGACCCTGGCCCTTCCAACTGATAAAGGAGAATGTCAGCTGATTAGAGATTGGCAGGAAGAAGACTTACTGGAAATATTGCCTTAAGATATAAGGAGAGTTGTATATGATAGGGACTATGGTAAATGTCATTGCTATAATAGTTGGTAGTATTATAGGAGTTATCTTTCACAGTAATTTTTCTAATAAAATGAAAAACACCGTGATGCAGGGTATCTCTTTAGCAGTGATCTTAATCGGCCTGGAGATGGCCCTGGAGGTTGATGGTTCTGAAGGTATTCTAATTGTTATTTTCAGTTTAGTCCTGGGGGGTATTACAGGGGAGCTATTAGGGATTGAGAATAAACTCAGCGCAGCGGGAGAAAAAATAAAGGCTCGGTTTGCAAATCGTAACGATCTTTTCGTCCAGGGCTTTGTGCAGGCCAGCCTGGTCTACTGTGTAGGAGCTATGGCTATAATGGGAGCTTTACAGGAAGGGATTCAGGGAGATCCCTCACTACTTTTAACTAAAGCACTCTTAGATGGCACCACTGCTATTGCTTTTAGCTCAACTGCCGGAATCGGGGTTATCTTTTCGGCTATTCCTGTTTTTCTTTATCAGGGATCAATTACTCTCTTTGCTTCTCAGATTGAGCAATTCCTTACTCCCGAGGTTATCACTCAATTAACAGCTACCGGGGGTCTTCTTATTGTCGGTATCGGGCTTAATATCCTTAAAATAGCCAAAATAAAGGCCGGCAATCTCTTACCGGCCTTAGTTTTTGCAGCTTTGTTAGCCTTTGTCATTTTTTAATTTTATTCAAGAAAAATATCTCACTCTAAAGTCTCCAGGGTCAGAAGGTCGTCTGGAATATCATAATCTATCTCAATTTCAGTTATCCTATAGATAGTCTCAGTATCTTCTCGCAGCTTGTCTTCCATAACCATCTCTACCGGCATCCACCGGCCTTCGGTGACCTCTTCAACATCAAGAGTCTCCAGCTCTTTTAAAACCCTTCCCTCTCGAGCATACATCTCTTCTTGTAAAATTACAAAGCGTTCGGTATCAACCCAAAACTGCCGCTGATGGTAAGCTACTTCTTCTCCCTCCTTGGCTGTTGCTAAAACCACATAAACAGATCTATCCTCTAACTCTTCCTGATCCTTTAACTCAAAATCGTAAAGCTCTGTTAGCTGTTCTGATTCTAAGGCATCCTGATAAGAAAAGTCACCTCCCATCATTCCTTCCTCCAACATATGGCCAGAGAGCCTTACCAATTCTTCTGCATCAGGATAATGCATCCAGAGTTCATCATCCAATAAAAGATATTTTGTCCCTCTATCCCGGGGGTTGACAAATTCCGCCAGAGCATTGGTGACTTCGCCATCACTTTCTACATAACTAACGATCTCTTTGGTGGTTTCTCTATCTCTATCCCTGATTATCATCTCCGATTCAGTCCTGGCAGAGGCTAAAAATTGATTTTCATCAACTTTTTCCATGATTTCTTCTCCAGTAATCTCAGCAGCAAATAATGACTGATTAGTCAAGAGCAGTCCACTAACAATTAATAATAAAAAGAGCACGGTCTTTAAAGAAATCAGACCTGAGTGGATTTTGAGAATTCCAGTTATTTTAAACACCAATAATCCTCCTTTATTTTTCCCTTAAGACCAGCCTTAAGGTGTAATTGCCTGACTTCTCCTAAATCAGGCATCTTTCTGCAATGCTTTTACGGGGTTAAGACGAGAGGCGCTCAAAGCCGGGTACAGACAGGCCAGCGAAGTAATTATAACTCCCAGCAGGAAGCTTATAAGCAGGTTTTCCAGATCATAAACGGTATAAAAGACAGGCTCTACCATAAAATCAATTCCCTCTACCAATCCTGTAAAGGCCTCTGCAGCAATACCCCTTTGAGCAATGTAATAATTTAAGAAACCCCCAAATAAAACCCCTAAAAAACTACCTAATAGGCCGATTAAAGCGCCCTCCAGGGTGAAAATTGCCATTATTTCCTTGCCCTTTAAGCCCAAAGCTGTCATCATACCAATCTCAGTCTTTCTTTCCCTGATAATCATAAAGAGAGTGGTAACCACAACCACTGCTCCCAGTAGAATAAAGAATACATAAATAATATTCATAGCTGTATCAACCTCTAGAAAAAGTTCCATAAAGGGGTCAGCCTGTTGCCAGCGAGTGAGAGTATAGGCCTCTCCCACCTCCCAGTCCTCCAATAAAGTCAGCACTCTTTCTTCAAGCTGATGAGATTTTTCTGCTTGCTCACCAAAAAGCATTATCTCTGTGACCTCATTTTCTAAAGCTAACATCTCTTGCGAGGTTTCTAAAGGCAAATAGAAAAAATTATCGTCAATTTCCGGAGAATTGGTCTCTCTTACTCCTGCTATCTCAAAGGTCCTGCCCTGAATTGATTGGAAAGAATCGCTAAATACTAAAGTAATATTATCCCCTGGTTTGGCTTCTAAGTTTTCAAGCAGACCACTGCCTAACAGAATTTCATTGCCAGCTTTAGGTAATTCTCCTTCAATAATTTCAGCCGTTAAAATTCCCGCCTCTTCTTCCTTATGAGGGTCATAGCCTACTCCCAGCATCCTTATTAATTCATCATCTCTAGAGGCCATAGCACCAAATCGAAGGCGAGGAAGTACTTTCTTTACCTCGGGTTCTTGTCCTAATTTATCAATCATTTCGTCTAAAGCAATCCGGTCAGTGTCCTGCACAGTATAATCCAGAGATAAAAGGGGTTCTCTCTGAGGATATTCAGCCTCAGTCAAACGGAGATGCCCCATCTGATTATCAATATATAGATTAAAGGTGGATTCATTAAAACCCTGCATCAGTCCCCGGCCAAAAACCACTATCATTACCACCGCAGCAATTGCCGCTATTGCAATTATAGTGCGCAGTAAATTACGAGTTAGATTTCTGGCTGCCAATTTTAAATAAAATAACATATTATATCACAGCTCCTTACCGCTCGTAGATGGCATCGATAGGGTCTTTTCTTGCAGCCCAGAAGGAAGGCAATAGGCTGGCAACTACAGTCAAAAGAAAGACAAAGAGAAAGATTAAAATAAAGGAAGAAAGATTCCAGACCCCATAAAGTCTTCCAGTCATGGGTATACCCAGTCCATCGATAGCCTCGCCGTAGATAACACTGAGATCAAGGCCAAAGTGAGCTAAAAGAGCTACTATTGTCGCTCCCAATAAACAGCCCAGGGCTCCGCCAATAATACCAATTCCTCCAGCCTCTAAAGAAAAAATCCTGACAATTTCGCTCTCTTTTAGTCCCAGAGCTTTCATGATTCCAATTTCTCTAGTTCTTTCTAGAGCCGACAGGACCACTATATTGATTATTCCAATAGCACCTATCAATAATATCAAAAAAAGAATAACGTAATTTTCTAAAGTAACCCAGGCCTCCAAATGCTCTAACATCTCCTCTGCCTCTCGGTAACTGCGAGCAGTTAAAGCATGGGGGGCAAAATCTTCCCCCAGCTCTGTTTTTAATTCAGCAGTCAAACTTTCTGCTTCATCTCGACTGCTCAGGGAAACTAAGATCTTGCTTATCTGAGAGTCCTCCAGGGCAGCTGAGTCTCTTGCTCGAGTAAGGTCAGTAAAAACCTGGTTCTGATTTACATCAGGATGGGGAGTAGAGACAATTCCCCTGATTTCTCCCTGCATTACATTAAAACTACCATGGTCATCCTGGAAATGAAGGGTATAATAATCTCCCACTTCTAAGTCCAGCATTTCAGCCAGTTCTTCTCCTAAAACTATACCATCATCGCCAGGGGAAATAAATTCTCCCTGAACTATATAATCATCTACTTTGAATATTTGCGAAAAACTGTCAATATCAATCCCGCGAACCTGCACTGGAAAGTCTTCTCTCCCGGCAATTAGCTCTGCGGAAAAATCTAACACCGGTGTAAAGCCTCTAACTTCTTCTTTTCCTGTTAAAAGTTGTTCTATTTCTTCTTCATGGGTAATGGTTTCAGCTAATGGTAATTCACCCTCCTCCTCTTCAGCGAAAAAATCCTGGGAGGCAACTTGAAGATGACCAGTTTCGAAATCAATCATGTTGCTAAAGGAAACCTCCATCATCCCCAATAGAAAAGAATCCAGGGTGAGGAAAAATATTATTGCTATGGCCAAAACCCCTGCTGCTACAAAAGTTCTCCGGCGACGACGAAACAAATTTCGCAAAGCTATCCGAAAAAAATACATCAACTACCTTCCTGCTTTTTTGTATAAAACTGGCAGCTAAAAATTAGCTGCCAGTTTAAAGGTTTTAAGCTTACGCTAAATCAATCTCCTCATCTAGATAAACATCCTGCAGAGCATGGAGAACTTCAATGCCTTCCTCCATGGGTTTTTGGAAAGCCTTACGACCGGTAATGAGCCCCATGCCACCTGCTCTTTTGTTGATTACCGCAGTCCTAACTACCTGCTGTAAATCATTATCACCTGAAGCTCCTCCAGAATTAATCAGGCCAATTCGCCCCATGTAACAGTTCGCTACCTGATATCTAGTAAGATCTATGGGGTGATCAGAGCTCAAATCAGAATAAACTCGGGCATCAGTGCGGCCAAAATTTACCTTTCTATAACCATCATTATTCTCCGGCTGTTTTTGTTTAACAATATCTGCTTCAATAGTGGCAGCCAGATGATTGGCCTGGCCAGTCAGATCTGCTGCTTTATGAAAGTCTCCTTCTTCAGTCTTAAAAGCCGGGTTGCGTAAATAAGCCCACAGAATTGTCACCAGCCCAAGAGAATGGGCGTATTCAAAAGCCTGAGCCACTTCCTGGATTTGTCTATTACTCTCTTCAGAGCCATAGTAGATGGTTGCTCCCACCCCTACTGCGCCTAAATTAAAGGCCTGCTCTACACTGGAAAAGAAAATCTGATCATAATTTTTAGGGTAACTTAGAAGCTCATTATGATTTAATTTGACGATGAAAGGTATTTTATGGGCATATTTACGGGAAACACTGCCCAGCACACCTAATGTAGAAGCTACTGCATTACAGCCTCCTTCCAAGCCCAATTTAACAATATTTTCCGGATCAAAATAAGCTGGATTGGGAGCAAAGGAAGCTCCGGCAGAATGCTCGATACCCTGATCCACTGGTAAAATATTAATATAACCTGTTCCCCCCAACCGGCCTGAATCTAAAATCAACTGTAAATTGCGTAAAACTGAGGCTGATCTATCCATCTGTGAATAGATCCTATCCACTATATCTGGACCTGGGTGATGTAAATCCCCGGCAGGAATAGTTTTGCTCTTATGGTCTAATAAATAATCAGCTTCCTCTCCTAACAATTTGGCAATGTCTTTACTCATAAATAATAGCCCCCTTTAATTCATGGTATTTATCTTAACTGTTGTTTTTTATTATATTACAAAGAGCTGATAAAACCAAGTTTTAAACTCAATAATCTGTCGTTAATTTCCACAGCAAATTATCATTAAAGCTCTATCTTTATTGCAAACAACAAGTTATTTTCCTTGAAATCACACTAATTTCAAGATATAATTAATTTAAACACTATTTAGAATATAGGCTAATTAGGTAGTTTAGATTTCTGAAATATTACTAATTTTAACTGCGGGGTAATTATATGACTATCAATAAATTTTTTGCCAGCCAGAGAAGTTATGAGAGGCTGCTTCTACTATTCCTGCTCTCTCTTTTGCTGGTAGCAATTTTAACTGCCTGTGCATCTGAAGAGGAAAGTTCCCCGGGAGAAGAGGAGATAACAGAAACTGTCAGTTTAACCTATGTGGAATGGGACTCGGAAATTGCCACTACCTATGTGGCCAGTGCTATCTTAGAAGATAAAATGGGTTATGAGACAGAGCTTATTGACGTCACCTTAACTGCCCTTTATGAGTCCGTGGCCTCTGGTGATCAGGATGGTATGTTAGCTGCCTGGCTTCCCAAAACTCAGGGAGAACGCTATGAACCTTATCGCGATGATGTAGTTGATTTAGGGCCTAACCTGGCCGGAACCACTTCTGGATTAGTTGTTCCTGATTATGTGCCCCTGGAGACTATTGAAGAACTGCTAGAATATCAGGAGGAATTTGAAAATAAAATAATCGGTATTGAGCCTGATGCAGGCATTATGGACAGAACTGCCGAGGCCATGGAAGCATATGACCTGGAAGGTGATTATGATTTAGTTACAGGTAGTGATCAAACGATGACTACCACTTTAAAAAATGCCCTGGAAGAGGAACGCTGGATTGTTGTTACTGGCTGGAATCCTCACTGGAAATTTAGCAAATGGGACCTTAATTATCTTCAGGATCCGCAAAATATTTATGGTGAGGACGAATACATTCACACCATCGTGCGAGAAGGGCTGGAGGAGGATTTGCCTGAGGTTTATCAATTTCTCGATAATTTCAAATGGGAAATGGAAGATATAGAGAAAGTAATGAGTTTAATCCAGATTGAGGAGATGCCTCCTGAAGAAGCTGCCAGAGAATGGATAGAAAACAATAAAAGTTTAGTGGAGAGCTGGCTGCCCTGACTTTATTATTTAGTTTATTAAAGCAAATATTTTTTGAGGAGAAAATTTCATTATGGAAAATGAGAATTTAAATCTCCATTATAACGATAAATCTTCTTCCCAGCATAATTATGGGAAATATATAGACTCCTGGTTTATTATTTCTGTCATTGTTACTGTAATCTTAATAATAATTTTAGCCTGGAGTCTTATCAGCAGTTATAATACCGTGCGAAGTTTTGAAGAACGAGAATTGGTATTAGAAAGATATTCCAGCGATTTAATGTTAGCTATAACCCACCTTGAAACCTCTGCCCGTTTAGCTGCCTCTACGGGAAATCTCACCTGGCAGGATAACTACCAGCAGCATAAAGATAACCTAATGAAAACTCTTGATAATATCAAAAATTTATTGGCCACCCCGGACTTTACAGAAGAGGCAAACATAATTACTGACAATCTGAATACTGTTCAAGAAATTGAGGCAGAGGCCTTTGCTCTGATTAGCGAAGGGCGAAGAGAAGAAGCAGCTGAACTGCTGCGAGGCTGGAACTATGTCAATAATCAAAGGGAATTAGAGACCACCTTAGAAAGCTTAACTGCCAATATTCAGGAACAGATCCAGGGAGAGGTTATTGCAGCAAGAAACCAAACAGGTATATTGCTGGCGATCGTTTTTGCTGCTTTTATAATTTTAATAATATCCTGGACAGTTTCCCTGCAGAATATCAAAGATAATTATAATAAACGCCGGGAAAAGGAAAAAGAAATCACTTATTTGAGTTACCATGACTCTTTGACTGAACTTTATAATCGACGCTATTTTATGAAGGTGGGCGAAAAAATAATCAAAGAATTGACCCCTCAAAGGGAAAATCTGACTTTGATGATGATTGATATTGACCACTTTAAGAAAGTCAATGATACCTATGGCCACGCCGGTGGTGACGTGGTTTTGCAAAAACTGGCAGTTTTACTAAAAAATAATATTCGTAATTCTGATATCCCTGCCAGGCTGGGCGGAGAAGAATTTGGTGTTTTATTACCAGGGGCCTCTTTAGAAAGTGCCAGAGAAATCTCGGAAAGATTAAGAAAAAGTATCGAAGATAATCCCACGGAGTTTGAGGGGCAGAAAATTTCCATAACCATCAGTATTGGTTTAGCTGAATATCAAAAAGATATACCAGGTATCGATGAGTTGTTGCAAAATGCTGATGAAGCCCTGTATCAGGCTAAAGAAAGCGGTCGCAACTGTATTATTTGCTGCCAGAATTTAGCGACCTGAGAAGTAATTTAAGAAGCAGTTATTGGATATCCATCAGCTGCCAAAGTTGTTGTTCCTGCAAAATATCCTCTAGCTCCTGCTGAGTTAGGTCATATTCTTCCCTGGTCCTTTCACTGGCCTCTAGTTCTGATTTATTTTCTATCTCTTTTAGGTCATGCCAGTAGGCCCAGATCTCAAGTTCTTTCTCTTCTGGTTGTTGCTCCCAATCTTTATTTAAAATATCCCAAGCAAATTCAAATTGATGGTGCTGCCCTGGTTCCACCTCAGCAGCCAGGCTGAGATCTCCCTCCGGGGCATGGATAGCCCTTCCCAGAGTATAGCTAGTCCGACCAATAAACTCCTCATTGGCAAAGAGATCAATAACCAGGGCTGAATAATCTTTCTCATAATCTGCCTCCTGGGCCAGCAGCTTGACTGTTTCCTTTATCTCCTTCTCAGAGGACTCTTCCAGCAGCAAGACCGTATATTGATATTTCACCATATTATCTTCAACAGTCTCTTCTACTTCTACAACCTCATGTTCAATTACTTTATCGAAGTCAATGTCAAGGGTCAGTTCAATTTCATCCTGACCTCCGTTTAAAAAAGCATTGATCACCAATAGAATCGCTACCAGCCAAAAACCATATTTAATTATTTTTTTATAATCCACTAAAATCCCCTGCCTTAAAATTCATAACCTGGAGTAAGATATATCTGCCACCCTGCTTCATCATATCTCCTGGCCGCCCCCAGGTTTATTTCCAGAGGAAATAAACCATAGGACAATTCTAAATCCAGAGATAATTCACCGCCGAATCCAGCTAAAAACTCTTCTTTATTTGTTGCCTCAAGCCTGCCCCCTTCTACAAAAATAGAGCCAGAAATATTATCAAAAAAGAGTGGAGATAAGCCCGAACCTCTCTTAATATTAAGGAGTTTTCTGCTCAGTTGACTGCGGAAATAGAGTAATTCATTACCCCTGACTCTCTCTCCAGCTTGATAACCTCTCACCGGGTATCTGCCGGTTAA
>PWEJ01000040.1 GCA_003553485.1 Halanaerobiaceae bacterium
ATTAAAGTTATTCATACCCCGGGTAGAAATGCTAATGCTGTAGCTGAATTCACTCTTGGTCTGATCTTTAGTGAAATTAAAAATATCTCCCGGGGACACAGAGCAATGAAGAGAGGGGAATGGAGAAGGAGATATCCCTTTGGAGATCTAGCTCTGGAGCTGGAAGGCCGAACACTGGGAATTATCGGTTTTGGAAATATTGGAAGTCTGATTGCCGAAAAGCTCTCAGGATTTGATTTGAAGATTTTAGGTTATGATCCTTATGTTAAGAAGGAAATAATGGAAGATTATGGGGTTGAGAAAAGAAAACTGCCGGATCTGCTTATGGCCTCTGATATTGTTACTCTGCATGCCCGCTTAAATGAAGATACCCGGAACCTAATAGGAAAATCAGAACTGGAACTGATGAAATCCAGGGCCTTTTTAATCAATGCTGCTAGAGCAGGTCTTGTCAATAAAGATGCTCTTTATCAGGCACTTTTAAATAAAGAAATAGCAGGTGCAGCCCTTGATGTATTCTGGCAAGAGCCAATTGACATAAATAACCCCTTTACCAACCTGGATAATGTAACTCTGACGCCCCATTATGCCGGATTTTCTGAAGAAGCACTGGAAAAATCTCCTCTTCTGCTGGCAGAGGCACTGAGGAATTATTATGATAACAGCGATACTACCTATGTAGTAAATTAAAACTGCTGTAGAAAATTAAATCTGGATTTCAGTAGATTTGCAGAATTTAGCATTGAGTGGAGCCGGGATTATATCCCGGTTTGTTTTTTTACAGAGACAGCTGAGAGATAGCTGTAAAAATTGGATTCTAGTGTGATAAATCTCACTGTTTTTTTTACAGGAAAGAAGTATAATATACTGGCAGGTTGATAAAAGCTGAGAGTTTGTTATTTCGACTCGCCGCAGGAAGCGATCACCGATGCTAACGCCAACTGCTTTATTAAGCAGTCCTTAAACCCTGATATCGAGATAATATCCAACATTATCAGCAAATGATAAAAGTGAAATGGGCTGCTGTCAAGAATTTTTTTAAACCTGAGTGAACGATCATTCAAGTAGATATACAAGTAGATATACAAGCAGATTTAGAGGCTGATTAAGGGGGGAGACAATGAGCAAATTGAGATTTATCAGCGAGGCAATTTTTCTGCTGCTGTTTGGTTTCCTGCTCTGGCAGGGGAGGTTACAGGTCTGGGTGCTGTTCTGGCTGGCCGGCATCGTTACCTCGCTGCTTTTTAGCAGGTTTTACTGCGGCTGGGCCTGCCCCATGGACTCTTTGATGAGAATACAGAGCTGGATTTATGAAAAATTGAATCTATCCAGATATGGGGTGGAAAGGAAATTATTTGTTTCAATTCTCAGAGCTTTGCTGTTGATTATCTTTTTGGCAGGCATGGTTGCTGTGAGAGGCTTTGGTCTACGACTAAATAGCATATTAATGCTGGTTGCTCTGGGAGTGCTGGTATCCTTTTTCCTCCAGGAAAACTTCTGGCATCGGGTCTGTCCCCACGGGACAGTTCTCAAATACAGCAGCAAACCTGCCAGATATAGCATGGATATAGCTGAAGATGACTGTACAGGCTGTGGTCTCTGTCAGGAGGCCTGCCCCAATGAAGCAATTACCACCAGAAAGGACAGCAAAATCAGGGTAATTGATGGGGAAGAATGTCTGGTATGTTTTGACTGTCAGAAGGTCTGTCCGGTTGAGGCAGTTCAGTATGGGAAAATTTAGCAAAGAGACAGTCCTGGCAGGAGATTAAGGTCAATTTCACTGCTCTGCAGGCAGGATAATTGGTTCTGACAAACTGGCGCTTGCAAAGTCTGTCATTACATTAAGCAGAATAAGCAAAATAATCACTCTGGTAAAAGGAGGAGTTTGAGTTATGGAAATCATTAAAATGGATCAGATTGCAGGTAAAACCAACAAAAGAGGCATCACTGCTAAGCAGCTGCTAAAACATGATAATGTTCAGGTCATGAACCTGATCTTGAAACCAGGCGATTTTGTTCCCTCTCACTCTGTTCCGGTGGATGTTTTTTTCTACGTGGTTGAGGGGCAGGGAACTATTTCTATTGGAGATGAAAGCGCTGTTGTGGAGGAAAAAGACATTGTGCTATGTCCCCCCGAGACGGAGATGAGTCTGGAGGCAGATCAACAGGAAGAATTTGTAGTTTTAAATGTTAAAACGCCCAGTCTCTAGAATCAATTAGTAAGGAACGATACTGGCAGGAAACAAAACCTAGCAGTAGTATTGCTATAAATTTTTATCATACTGCTACCCTAATTTTTTACAGCTGTTGTTAGCTGGATAGGGTCAGTTCCGGAAATTTTATCAGTGTTACGGGAGAGAAGGCGTAATTTAAATCAGCTGCCTTTGCAGATAATCTAACCAGCTTTGACAGGTGGTAATGTCAAAAGATCTATGAAAGAACCTGTGACAGGTTGGGGAGGAGGGAAGTATGCTAGTTGCCCTGATTATAAATATTATAGCTATCGGAACTTTAGTTTATTCCTTCACACAATCATCTCGAAAATCTATCCAGGCTCTTAAAACTGCTTTAGTGAAGGGGTTAAAACTGGCACCCTGGATGGTTGGTATTATTGTTTTGATTGGGATTGCATTGAGCTTTGTTCCTCCGGAGGTTATCGAAAGATATCTGGGAGGAGAAATGACAATTTATCAAGTGGTAGCAGCGGCGCTGATTGGAACGGTTAGTATGATACCCAATTTGATTACCCTGCCGCTGGCAGGCTCCCTGATAGATTCGGGGGCCTCTTATACCACAATTGCAGCATTTTTAACCACATTAACCATGGTTGGTTTTGTAACCATGCCGCTGGAAATAAAATTGCTGGGCAAAAAAATAACCTTCTGGCGCAATCTGCTGGCCTTTTTCTTTGCCATAATTATAGCTGTTATTATCGGGGTTTTAATGTAGAGGGGGTGGAAAAGTGAAACAGGAATCAATAGCAGATAACTTAAAGAAATTAGCAATATTTCTGGCATTAACTGCTGTAATTTTAATTTTAATGCGTTATCTTTTTCCAGAACAGAGCGCCTTAAGTCTTGAAGTGATGAGAGATTACAGTATGGAAGTGGCACTAATATTTCCTCCGGTCCTGTTGCTGATGGGTTTGGCTGATGTCTGGATACCGGAGGATATGGTAAAACAGTATCTGGGAAAAACCTCGGGCTGGCGGGGAATTTTGCTTTCTCTCTTTCTGGGAACCCTGCCCACCGGGCCTCTGTTCATTGCCTTTCCCATTGCCAGCGAAATGCTGAAAAAGGGAGCCCGAATTGCAAATGTGGTTGTATTTTTGGGGGCCTGGGCATCGCTGAAAATGCCTCAAATTGGGGTGGAAATTCAATTTTTAGGACTGGAATTTGCCTTTTACCGGGCCGGCCTGACCTTTATAGCGGTAATTTGTATTGCCTTAATAACAGATAAGATGCTGAAAAGATCTGAAAAAATCTAAAAAGGAGGTTTATTTTCAATGAGTGAAAAAATGGGACAGAGACCGGGGAATAAAGAGGATAAGATTAAGGAAGAGCTGGGTTTTACTCCGCCGGCCTTTAAGATAGCTGATAAACTGGGGGAAGATTTTAAAGGAGTAATTGAAGATTATTATGAAGTCATCTACACCGATGATGTAATACCGTTAAAATACAAGTATTTAATGGCAATTGCCACAGGTTTGATGGCTGAGCACAAGCCTAAGGTGATGGTGGATACCAAAAAAGCTTTGAAATATGGAGCCTCTTTCGAGGAAATTAAAGAAGTACTGCGAATGACAATCTGGTGGTGCGGCGCTCCTACCATGGTTAAAATTGTGCCCGAGGTCTTGAATTATCTGGAAAAGAAAGAAGAGCATGGTCAAATTTAAGCTAGAAGACTGTTGCAAAACCCGGTTTTTGAAAGCCCAAATAACTAACAACAAATAGACATAAAAATCAAACTCGAACCAGATGGCTAAAAAAACGACAAAACAGCTATTTATACAGCCAGTGATGCTGCTTTATTACCATTATTTTCACTTCCAAGCTCTTTTAATATCTTAATTGCCTTCTCCAGACATACTTCTGGCGTGTTAGCCAAAAGTTTAGGCAGTCTTTTGAGGTTCACCATTGCG
>PWEJ01000024.1 GCA_003553485.1 Halanaerobiaceae bacterium
AAAATTCCTGCAAAATAAAAGTTTTCAACCTCCTTTCTGCTTCCAAGTCCCCCTTTTTTATATCCTTGCAGGAGATTATTAGAAAAAACTTAATTTATTAAATAGTGGCCTTTAATCAGTTCTAGGGAGGGAGCTATAATGATAGACCATAAGCTACTAAAGAAACACATTGATGACTATGTTCAAAAACTCCATAATGACGAAGGCAAATTACAAAAAGACCTTGCTGAAAGAAATGAGCGGATAGATTACTTTCAGAGCCAGGATGAAAAAGCCATCATGGCCATGGAAAAAGAAGACTTTTCTGAATACATCAGTAAACTTTGGGCAACCCTTATCTGGGGCAATAAAGAACATCTAGTCAATAAAATTATTGAGCAAAATGAAAGTTTTGATTACGTCAAAGAAAAGCTGGCCGATTTCGTTTGGGGCAAAAGACCCCTTAAAGTCAGATGGGATGATTTTAATACTGAAGTCAAAGGTTTTGGTCCGGCCATGATGAGCGAAATTCTCTGTATGGTCTATCCTGAAGAATATATGGTATGGAATAGAAGGGCCTTTGTCGCCTTGAATTATCTTGGTGCTAAGGATCTACCCCGTTATAATTATCAGTGTACAGGAAACAAATACCTGGAGCTATGTGAAGCTGCTAAGAAAATTGCCGAGGAACTAAAGAAGGCTGGCTTGAAGCAAGCCGATCTTGTAATGGTTGACTTCTTTATATGGGAAGAGCTTCAGGTTGTAGATAACTTAAGTAAAATCCATATCACTCCTATCACTGAATCCACAGAAGATGTTATTGAATCAGCTCCCGGTTCAGAACATATTGAAAGGGAAAAGCAATATGAATTTATCCATGATGAAATACGAGATAAGGTATCTGATATTGGAGAATGGCTGGGCTTCACCTCAAAAACAGAAGCAAAAGTTGCCGAAGGCGCAGTAGTAGATGCCGTTTGGGAAGCCACTATTGGCAACATGGGTCGGGTAATATATGTCTTTGAAGTGCAGAGCAAAGGCAGTATAGATGGACTAATTCTTAACCTCCTAAAATCCCTTAATAATCCAGCAGTTCAAGGAGTAGTAGCAGTATCAGATGAAGTTCAGTTGAAAAAAATAAAAAGACATGCCTCCGAAGTCGGCCAGATCAGCGACAAACTAAAATACTGGGATTACCGCGAAGTACTCGACAATTACGAGCATTTAGCTATTGTCAATGAATCAATAAATAAATTAGACCTTGTCCCTAAAGGTTTTTAGCTTAAAACACAATTATTTTATTAAAATGGAACATCAAAATCATCGGCATTATCCTTATATAAATCTATCTTTTCTTCTCTAAAAATTTCAATAATTTCTTCTAGCAAATTCTTATTTTTTATAAATTTTTTTGCTTTCTTTAAATAACTCAATACCTCTTCATCATCTCCGTCATTTATCCAAGATTTTTGTGGCTTAGAGTTTAATAAATTTTCTTTTAAATTTAATAATATTTCTTCTTCTTCACTAACTGACAAAGGTTTTAAAGTTTTTATAGCTTCTTCGAAATATCCGGTTTTAAAGCGGAACTCTCTTTCTTCATTAACAAAACACTCTAATATAAGACCACACAAAAAGCTTTTTGGCCATTCGTGTTCATTATCAGCTAAATGATTAATAAAATTTATCGATTCATTTGCCTCTCCCTGAGCAGATTGTAGTATATTTCTGCCTATTTCCTCCTGTTTGTTTTCTGCTAAATCTTTGCATTGTTCAGAACCAGCATTGTTTAATGCCTGAACAGCTGGATTTTGTCTATACCAGTTTTTGCTCTCTAACTCTTTAATGATCTTATTAGCACATAACTCCATTTTTACATCGGCTTTAACTAAAAATTTAACATCCGTTGTCTCATATATAGTATTTACTACATTTTCCTGTCTCTCGCTCAATAAATCATTTTCGTACAAATTATTTATGTATCTAATGCATGTGGTTTTAGGAATATCCCCATCCATGTTTTCTAAATTGACTTCTAATAAGTTAAAAATCATACCCTTTTCGTGATCTGATAATTGTTGCCAAAATGTTGCTTTAGCAAGCAATAGTGCTGCTGCCTCCTGGTATGCGCATATAATATTCTCTATCCCCCAATCCTCTTCACTAAAATTAAATTCGATCTCATTGAAAAATGACTCAGTAAATTTTAAAGCTCTTGTTTTTATATTATTTAAATCCGGATCATCAATAATTTCATTAAACTTCTTTGCTATATTATTTAGCAAATAAGGATAGGTCTCTGGATGTATGCGTTTAGCATTTTCATAGGCAAATTTATTTATACTTTCATTCCAATCATCCAGATAATAATCATACTCAAACATTCTGTTTATTAATTGTTGAACATATCCATGCCTTAATAATGGTGGTTTAGACAGTACAGAATCAACCCCTGTCTTTACAGCTGCATAAACATTTTCAGGATTAGGCGCTTCTTCTAAAGGATGGGCATAAATACCTCGCATTTTTTTTATGTGATTTAACTCTTCAAATTCTGAAGATGATATTAATCCGTAATCTTTGGCTTCTTCAATTAACAAGCCATCTGTCGGTTTTTTGTTTTCTTCTTTGTCTTCAATCTTGCTTATTACCTTCTTGCTTATAACATTATCTTTTCTTGCTATTTTATAAAATTTATTTTTCAATGATTCAGCTATCATTATCCAATTAATTATATATGCTGCCCTTAACGCCCCTACTTTAAAGCAAGATTTTACTTCCCTAAATAAGACTTCATCTCTTTCATCTTCTATAATTTCTTCCAATCTACTCATTTTTTCTTCATTAAATTCCATTATTATTCCACCTCAATATAATTACCCAATAAAAATATATCTACCCAACCTCCCTCTCCCCCAAACTCTCTGCCTGCTCCATAACAATCTTAATAGCTTCCTTTCTCCCATCTGGCGGATAATCATATTTCCGCAAAAGCCTCTTAATAGTAACTTTAATCTGCGCCTGAACACTTTCCCGCTTGTTCCAATCAATCGTCAGATTGCTTTTAATCGCTTCCGTCAGCTCTTCCGCTATTTTCTTTAAAGTTTCATCCCCCAGCACCTCTACAGCTGATTCATTGGTCGCCAGAGCATCATAAAAAGCGATCTCATCTTTATTCAAGCCTAAATCTCTGTCTTCTTCCTGGGCTTCATTTATCTCCTTAGCCAGCTTAATTAGTTCCTCTATCATCTGCCTGGTATCAATAGCCCGGTTCTGATATTTAGTCACTGTAGCATCTAGCATTTCTGAAAATTTTCGGGATTTTGCCACATTCTCTCTTTTAATAGCCCTGATTTTCCCCTGCAAAATTCTTTCCAGCAATCGCTGCGCTACATTTTTTTGCTGCATACTCCGAACCTCTTCCAGAAATTCATCAGACAATATTGAGAGATCCGGCTTGCTCAAATTCGTATCTTCCAGAATATCAACAACTCCGTTGGTAACAACAGATTTCGAAATCAATTGTTTTATTTTCGGGTCTAAAGCTTCTCCCTCTGAAGTAACATCACTGGAAGTTATCTTAACGATACTGGACTTGACCGATTTAAAGAAACCAACCTCATCAGCTATCTCTTTTGCTTTCTCATGTGTAGCACAAAGAGCATAAACTTTGGCCAACTCCTGGACATGATCGACAAACCTTTTTTCTCCATCCTCTCTATTCTCCAGGATAAAGTCTACCGCCTCAGTTAATATCTCCATCTTTCTCTTTGAATCTGCTGTGAAGAATTCCATATAGTCATAACCATGGAACATATCCTTAACAATTTGATATTTCTCCAGCAATATTTTAACTGCCTCTTCTATATCGATCCCGGTATTCTCCCGATCACTTTCGGTATAGACCTTCAGAGCTTTTCTTAGAGAATCAGCAATCCCAATATAATCAACAATTAATCCTCCAGGCTTATCGCCAAAAACTCTGTTCACTCTGGCAATAGCCTGCATTAAAGTATGACCCTTCATCGGCTTATCAATATACATGGTATGGAGGCAGGTCACATCAAAACCGGTAAGCCACATATCACAAACTATTACCATTTCCA
>PWEJ01000061.1 GCA_003553485.1 Halanaerobiaceae bacterium
CTAAATTCAAAGGAATTTTAAAAAATATGGCTAATAATATAGCATTTTAAAAATAAATGCTATATTATGTCGCAAGTTTTGAGAAGGATTAGAATATTTTTAGTATAAGTATAATAATAAGTGAGAATACATGTTAGAGTTGAAAAACTAGGGCTTGAGAGTGTAAACCTAACATAAAGCTTTTCTTATAATAGCTGACTTTGTACCAAGGTTTTGTATTCAAGATTATTTTGATTCCATTTATTTCTATAAGCAGTTTTTTGTTTAATTTTTTACAAGAGGATGAGGACACGATATTAACAAGGATCATCTAGTTATTAGAGAAAGGAAGGGTGGTTATGGCTAATAAAAAAATTTTGAAAGACAGGGTGGAGGGCTCTTTAATCGGAGTGGCTTTAGGCGATGCATTGGGCATGCCGACAGAGTTTATGAGCCGGGAGGAGATTAAAGCCAGTTTTGGATGGGTTAAAGAATTTTTAGCTGCTCCAGACTGGCATCCGCTGGCAGATCTTCCGCCTGGGAAAATTACCGATGACACCGAGCAAACCCTGGCTATTGCAGGCCTGGTAAAAGAAAAGCCGGATTTTTCCCCTGAAACTGTAGCGGATGCTATGCTGGCCTGGGCTAGAAAATCTTTGGATTCAGAATTTCAAGTTCAAAATGATGACGGTAATGAAGGTAACGAGAATTTAAATAAAATGGGACCCAGCACCCTGCAGGCCCTGAGCAGATATGCCCGGGGTGAAAGTCCCTACACTACTGGTCTAACCGGCAATACCAATGGGGCTGCCATTAGGGTCAGCCCGGTAGCTCTGGCTAATTCCGGAGCTCCGGAAGGCCTGGCGGAAAGGATTTTGACGCTCTGTATCCCCACTCATTGCACCGAAGTTGCAGTAGCCGGAAGCTGTGCTGTTGGCTACTGGATTTCCCGGGCGGTTGCTGGAGGAAATAAAGCTCAGGTCTATCAGGCTGCTCTGGCTGGCTGCAGGCAGGGTGGCAGACTATTCCGGGAGAGAATACAGGGAAAAATTCAAGATAGAATTAAAGAATTTGCTGATGATAGAAAATGGCAGATTTTATCCTCACAGATCAATCCCGGCATGTTTGAAAGAATCAAATGGGGAGAGGAACTAACCGGAATGGTAGAATCGTTTGGAACAGCGGAGGTTGAAACAGCAGAAAGAGAACAGCCCGAAGAACAGCTCAAAGAACAGGTATATGAAAGACTATTGAAGAGTTTGGGCACCGGAGTTTTAATGATTGAAACTATACCGCTGGCTTTATCTTTGGCCAGATTGATGGAGGATCCCTTTGAGGCTGTAGTACTGGGTGCCAGTGCTGGAGGAGATACTGATTCGATTGCCTCCATCACAGGTGGGCTGATGGGTTCGCTGGCGGGGAGAGATAAATTTCCGGATCACCTGGTGGAAGAACTAGAAAGCAAAAATGGTCTGGATTTTGAGCTGCTAGCTGAAGATCTTATTCAAGCCGGGAGCCTGGCCAGCCATTCCTGACCGGCAGCAGTTTAAGCAGTTACGTAATACCATAAAAAAATAAGGGGTGAGCTTGATGCAAAGAAAAAGCAGACAGTTATTTGAGATTATCAGTTTACTGGTTGTGGTGATGATGATTTTGGGAGCAGCAGGAATCACGGGAGTTAGAGCGGAAACATCAACAGAGCAGGAAATTTTTAACATGCTGGACATGCCAGAAAAACCGGAGACCCTGACGGTTATCAGTCAGGACATAGTTACCGATCCCCTGGCTCAAACGGTGGAAAAGTTTGAGCAGGAGCAGGGGATTGAGGTGGAATGGCTGGAGTATCCTTCGGGAGAACTCTGGGATCAACTGACCACCAGTATTATGGGAGATGATACCTTTGATGTCTTCTATTTCAGCGGCTCCTGGCAGGCTGAACTGGGTGCCCAGGGCATGATGCTGCCCCTAGAAGATATAGCTCCCCGGGAGCTTCTGGCTGAGCTG
This sequence comes from Halanaerobiaceae bacterium, assembly GCA_003553485.1. Classification (GTDB taxonomy): domain Bacteria; phylum Bacillota; class Halanaerobiia; order Halanaerobiales; family Halarsenatibacteraceae; genus T1SED10-84. Next base: position 1,984 of record PWEJ01000061.1, read on the forward strand.
GAAGGCCAGTATTTTCAGGTAGCCGTTGATTCTCTCAAGGCTCATGATCAGCTCTGGGGATTGCCGATTGTGGCTGCCACCCTGCACTTTTTTTACAATGAAGCAATGCTAGAGGAACTGGGCTATCAGGAACCACCGGCTACCTGGGAGGAGATGCTTAAGATGTCCCGGGAGGCTGTAGAGGCCGAGTTAGCCAGTTATGGTTTCTTTCCCGGCTGGGTCTCAGCTCATGAAGACGGGATGGTCTGGTTTGATCTAATGCTTAAACTTCATGATGGTGAATGGATGAATGAAGAGCGGACTGAATTTATTTTTAATGAAGAGAGTGGGGTTGAGGCACTGACCCTGATGAAAGAGATATTGGATGAGGGGTTGGTCCCCCGGGCAGCACTGGAGCAGAGCGACTGGGATAATTTCCATTATTTTTTAGCCGGGGATCAATTATTTGAAATCAACTGGAGTTTTATCTATCCCTTTACCGTCGATCCCGAGATGTCGGAAATTGCAGATGAGGTAGGAGTTGCTCTGATTCCTGGCATTACAAGGAAAAGTTATACGGTGCTGGGTCCCAATGGTTTTGGGATTTCACCCACCACCCGCTCTCCGGAATGGGCCTTCAAATTGATGACCTATCTCACCGGGGAGGAAGCAGCCAGGGGTCTTTTAACCAGCCAGCACGGCAGTGCGGCAGCATTTGTTGAGCTCTACGATGATCATCCGGAATTTACAATGGAGGACTATGATCTGATTGAGATTTTCGGGGAGCAGATGGAATATGCCGGTTTTCGCCCCAGCACCTATCTCACCTGGTACTCTGAGTTTAGAGATAATATTTTTACCCCGCTGATGCATGAAGCCCTGCTGGGAGAGATCGAGCCTCAAGAAGCTCTGGATCAGGCTCAGCAGCAGGCTCAAGAGGTCCTGGAAAGCGAGGGATTATAGCTGCAGATAGTTCAGCCAATCACCCAATCAGCAAGCCCGGAAATTTTGACAGGAAAAGCTTTGCCCAAAAGCTACTAGCAAAGTTATTTTAAATCGCTGGAGCAAATATTAAATTTGGGAAGGAGAAAAATATCGCTCAGCCTAAAATTAAATTTTATCCCCTGGAGCGGTTTTGATTTATTAAATTGAAATATTAAGAATGATTGAGTCTAACACAGTTTTTCTCTATTAAGCCTTTTGCATAATTCTAATCTTATGAATTTACGGAAATCTCAAGAATAAAAAGCAGGTTTCCCCCCAAATTTGCAGAAACTAATAGTAGGAAAAACAAAAACCAAGAAAGGAGTTAAGCCTACTATTAGCAGACTTAAACATAGGAACCTTTTTCCTGCAGGAAATATTGGGTTTGGAGCCCAAAACTAGACTTGAAAAGACTTTGATAAAAACATGCTCGTTATTTTGCTTGTAATCTATAAATAATAACTGGAAGAGAGGATTAGAACATGATTATAGATAGATTATCTTTAAAGGACTTTGAGAAAATCAAGCCTTTATTGAATGATTATAAAAGTTCAATAAAGGAAGACCAGCTAACAGCAGAACAATTTAGAGAACTAAAAAATGCTATAAAAAATGAGAAAATTACATTTTATAATGCTGTAATTAAAGACGAAATAGTGGCTATGTGTTCTATATCTACAGCATTTTCAACTTATAATTGTCAGGCCCTGGGGATATTTGAAGATTTCTATATTAAGCCTTCCTATAGAGGGAAGGGGTTAGCTACAAAATTAACCGATTTTGTTTTTGGTGACATGAAGAAAAGAAATATCGAAACAGTATGGGTTGGCTGTGCAGATGTTGATGTAAACATGTATAAGCATCTTGGATTTAATCTTGTGCTTGGAAATTTATTGGCCTGGTGCAGTAGTTAAATTAACGGGGAAGCTTATAATTTATTTAATTATTTATATACTTATAGAAAAATTCGATTCAGATTTCCGGAGAAGGGGCATGTGAGTGCGGTCTAGTCCAAAGGAGAGAGACCGGGGAGATTAAGATTATTCAGGGAAAAGGGGGAAAGGACCGCTTTGTCTGGGCAGGGGAGGAGCTTTTGGAGTTATTGCGGAGTAA
>PWEJ01000168.1 GCA_003553485.1 Halanaerobiaceae bacterium
AGACGAAATTCATTTTTCAAGTAGATTTTTAAAACCACAAAACTCAGGGAGGTTAAATAATGTTAAATAAAAAATTCTTACCCGTATTTGCTCTTGTTATTGCCTGCTTTTTAATTCTGGGTACAGCTAATATTAATGCTCAGGATTCTTTCACCTACTGGTCCATGTGGGAAGAAGGCGAACCCCAGCAGCAGGTTCTGGCAAATGCGATCCAGGATTTTGAAGAGGAATATGGGGTGGAAGTTGATGTAAGGTGGACCGGCAGAGATGTTATTACAGCCTTAAGACCAAGATTTTTAGCCGGAGAAAACATTGATATGACTGATCAATCCGGAGAAGAGCTCTATGGTGGTCTGGTTGCTCATGATGTTGCTCAGCCGCTAAATGATGTTTTAGAAATGCAGGTTCCCGGTGAAGAGAATACAGTTGAAGATATTCTCAATGAGGAATCCTATGAGCTTTATTATACAGCTGACGGAAACCTCTATATGATCCCCTACAATTTTATCTCTTCAGCCTTCTGGTATAACAAGACCTTATTTGCTGAGCTCGGTATAGAAGCTCCTGTAACCTGGGATGAATTTCTGGATATGGGAGATATATTAAAGGAAAATAATATTGAACCGGTAGCCTTTGGTCTGCAGACTGATGTCTATCAGGATTATTTCCCCTATCTGGCCGCTATGAGAATTCTTGGTACAAATAAATTAAATGAAGCTGCTGCCGATGAAACTGGCGAGAAGTTTCAGGATCCTCGCTGGGTAAGGGTTGGAGAAATAATTCGTGACTTTACTCCAGAAGGCGAAGATCTGCTGATGCAGGGCTATGAGTCTGCTGAGTTTCCATCTCCTCAGATGGATCTGGCCATGGGAATAGCGGGAACCTTCTATGCCGGTTCCTGGATCCCGGTCGAACTTTCTGATGCTGTAGATCCCGACTGGGAATGGGGTTCCTTCCAGTTCCCGACCTTTGAAGATGGAGATGGTGAGCAGACAGCGGTTGAAAGTTATCCGATTGGGTTCAGCATATTGGATGATGCAGACAATGCTGATCTGGCCAAGGAATTTATTGCCTTCTTCTTGAGAGAAGAGTATGCTAATGAATGGGTTGAAGTTTCAAGAAATATGACTCCGAGAGTAGGAATTGAACCTCCTGAAGAACTAGCAGAGGTTGCTGAAGCTTTAGAGAATGCTGAAGAATCCTTCCGGTTATGGGATGGTGTCCAGGCAGATTATCCCTCCTGGTATGATCAGGTATACCAGCCTTTAACCCGGGCTATTTATCAAAATGAAATTACTCCTGAAGAATATGCTGAGAGATTAAGCGAAGAGACTAGAGAGTTTTGGGAGTAAGTGTGAGATTCTAACAGCTAAATATTAAACTTAATTAAACACTCAAAGATGGCCTGCCATATTTGGCAGGCCATCTAATTCCCGTTTCAATGTGTTACTATGTTAAGGAGGGAAGCGATGTGGAGCAAAATAGTGAGATTTATAAAAACAGATATAGAAACTTTATCCTGATCTCGATAATTCCTGCTATGATTCTTTATATAGTTTTTATGATATATCCGATTGCTGAAACCCTATATTACAGTCTTTTTCACTGGGCTGGCTTCAGTCCGGATATGGATTATGTTGGTATCAGCAATTATCTGGAATTAACTGGAGATTCGCTTTTTATCACCACTGTGATAACCTCGTTAAAGTATGTTTTTCTGGGTGGATTTATTATCCTGGGGATTACTCTGCTTTTCACCTATGCTATTAATAATTTCAAATCAGAAAGACTAAAATCTGTTGTTCAGATGATATTATTTGTCCCCAACACCATATCACCGGTAGCTCTGGCGCTGCTGTGGGGTTTTATTTTAAATACCAGATGGGGTTTGTTGAATACCACCCTCTCTACCATCGGACTGGAAACTCTTACCAGGGGCTGGATGGGTGATGATTATATATTTGGCGCTGCTCTATCACTGCTGGTCTGGATTCATGTTGGATTTTTTATTGTGATTTTTGTAGCTGCCACAGATCGAATCCCGAACAGCCTTTATGAATCCGCTGAGCTGGATGGAGCATCCAGCCTGGATAAATTCACCAAGATTACCTTTCCTTTGATCAAAGATATCCTTGAAGTCTGTATGGTTCTCTGGACAATTTTTTCCTTTAAGATTTTTGGTTACCTTCATGTCTTTGGAGCAGGTACAGGAGCGGGCCAGGCACATGTGGGCATAAGAAACATCTCAGTCCAGCTGTATTTGACTGCCTTTGGGAGAAGGACTGCGATCAATAGAGTGGGATATGCCTCTGCCATGGCTATCGTTCTCTTGATTTTACTGGCTATTTTGGTTTATGCTATCAAGAAAATCATGGCTGTAGAGCCGGTTGAATATTAAGGAGGTGCAGCATTGAAATTTTCTCTAAGCGAACTGCCAAGATATATTATTAACTTCTTTCTTTTTCTCTGGGTGCTCTTTACCATTACCATGTTTGGCTGGCTAATTTTAACTTCGTTTAAATCTACCCGGGAGATATATCAGGGAGTTTTTGCCTTCCCTAATGAATTTTTGATTGATAACTATATCAGAGTGTTAACAGACTTTGCCATGCTGAGGTATATGTTTAACAGTTTGGTGGCTGTACTGACCGCCACTGTGGTGGTTCTGGTTATTGCTACTCCCGTTGCCTATGTTCTGGGGAAACTGAAGTTTTTTGGCCAGGGCCCCGTTTCTTTTAGCATTATTATCGGGCTGGGCATACCTCTGCAGGCAATATTTATTCCTTTATATTTGATGATGGCTAGAGCCGGTTTTACTGATTCTCTTATGGGTTTATCCTGGCTTTATGCTATAACATCTTTTCCCTTTACAGTTTATTTGCTGATAGGTTTTTTCAAGACCATACCTTCAACTCTGGAAGATGCTGCCAGGGTTGATGGAGCTACTGCCTTCCAGAGCTTTATCAAAATCATGGTTCCCCTGGCCAGACCCGGCATTATTTCAGCAGGAATATTTGTCTTTGTTATGCTCTGGAAAGAATTTTTGCTTTCGCTGGTATTCATCAGCGAGTCCAGCATTCAGCCGATCTCTCTGGGACTATATTCTCTTATTACCCGGTTAACCTATACGGGAGACTGGGGAGGTCTCTTTGCTGGAGTGGTACTGGTTATGCTGCCATCTATTGTTTTCTATAGTATACTGGCTAAAAGATTCATTGCCGGACTGACAGTTGGTATCGGTAAAAGCTAAGTCATCGATTAGCCAGGCTGAGATCTTATCTGAGGTATAGCGCGGGCAGATTCCCCTTACAATAAAATTGAGAAACAAAATCGAATTACTGCCAGCAAATAACTATGTCGTAATTAATTAAGATTGAGAGGGATTTTTGGTTGTTTACTGAGAAATATTTATGCTAGAGAAGATGGAGGACAATACATGGATAATAGAGATCGTTTTTTTAATCTGCTGGAAGGCAAAGAGGTTGAGAGGGCCCCTTTTTTCCCAGATATAACTACCTGGTATGAAAACTCACGTAAAACCGTAGGTGAGGAAGAAATATTCGGACCCGGGGTATATATTCCCGATGACCATGAGTTCCACAGCAGAGACAGCAGACTGCCTGCTGAACTGGCTGATCTGACCTTTCTGGATTTCTATCGCAAATATGACTGGGGACTTCCTGTTCATATTTATGACTGGTACCGGGTTGAATATCAAAATGGTGTTGTAAGAAAAGAGGAAAGAAACGGCAAAAAGAAGCATATTGAGTTTCAAACACCTCTGGGCAGTATCAGTAAAACTCTCAAAATGGGTGCTGAAGGTTCCTGGGTAATTACTGACTTTTTTGTTGAAGATATCAGCGATCTTGAAATTATAAAATACATTTATAAAAACCGGAAAGTGTTAGCTGACTTTAGTCCGGTCAAAAAATTTCACAGGGAAACTCAAGGCTTTGGAGTTTGTGATCTCGTGATCTGGCGTTCCCCCTTTGGTAAACTGATTCATGAATTTATGGGCTTTGAAAAGGTTGTTTATGCTCTGCATGATGAAGAGGACC
>PWEJ01000065.1 GCA_003553485.1 Halanaerobiaceae bacterium
GCTCTGCGCTCCCCTTAACCGGTGCCATTTTCTTTGCTATTATTCTAACATGCTGAGAATGCTTTGACAAGGAAAATTACTTTTTAACGCTCTCTACAATTTCCCGCAATTTTTCTTTAACCGAATCATCAAGAGGCTCCGGTTCATGAGTCTCCAGAATCTCCCGGGCTCTTTCCTCGGCATTTTCTTTAGCAGTTTTAGAACCGGACTGCTTCCAGGTATCCATCATCTTACGGTCAAAAATATCAGCCCGGGCCTGCTCGGAATGCATGTTATCAACAGTATGCTGCTGGGTTAGAAAGTTTCCTCCCGGTTCAACTTCCTTAATTTCATCGACAGCCATTGAGTAATCATTGACCTCAACTCCCTGAATGACTCTTCTGACCATCTTGGCCATTTCGGCATCCAGAACAAGCTGTGTGTAGCTGAAGGTAACACCAAGTTCCAGCATTCCCATTCCGTAAAGCATGTTAGATCCTGCCATGGCGGGCAGCATAAAGGTCATTGTTTTTTCATGTCCGGCCTGGACATCAGATCTTTTGGAGTCTGCCTATCCACCAGCCGTGTAGCTTGGCAGGTTATAATATCTGGCCAGCCTAGCTACTCCGGCATTACACATTCCCATCTCAGGAGAGCCAACAGGAGCAGTGGATTCTGCCACATCAAATATTGTGGTTGAACTGCCATACATTACCGGTGCTCCCTTATTAACCAGCTGGGCCAGAGCAATTCCCGAAAGCACCTCGGCATTGTGGTCTACCAGGGTTCCAGCAATCGTTATCGGTGAGGTTGCTCCTGCCATAGCCATTGACAGCACATTAACAGGGATTCCTGCCCGGGCACATTCAATAATAATCTGAGCAGCATCACCGTGAAGTTCATAGGGGCTCTGGGGGCATACCAGAGCGGAAATTAGCGGCCTGTCTCTCAGCTCATCCATTCCCCCTGCCACGGCTGCACCCATCTCAAAATACTTCTTGGCATTTTCACCGGAGGTAAGGTCAATATGCATGCAGTGCTTGCTGGTATTGGTAAGAAAAGCTTCTGCTTCATGGAGATCAATGTTTTCCCGGGGTGCATCAATGGCACTAACAGCATGGGAATAGATATCTACCTGATCCAGTTTATCTGCCAGCCGGGCTGTATCGGCAACATCCTGCTTAACAGTATCCCGGTATTCACCGGTTTCAAAATCAATAATTTTAACACCGGCCCCAAAAGTGGTAAAGTTTACCCGGCTGTCTCCCACCACTACATCATTCTCAGGTTTACGGCCGGCCAGCAAAAGCTCCGGCGGGGCTGAACTGATAGCTTCTTCGATAATATAGGGCGGAATTTTAACCCTGCCATTGCTGCGGTTAACTCTGGCTCCAGCATTTTCAAAGATATCAAGCGCTTCCTCATTGGTAACATGGATGCCCATGGAATCAAGAGTTTCTAAGGTGGCATTATGAATCTGCCTGAGCTCAGCTTCAGTGAACATATCCACACTGAAACCATTTTTCACAGGATAGTAGACCTGTCGATTTCTCACACTCATATATTCGCGATCACCCTCCCTTTCAAAATTATTTTACCTGTTTTATCTGTTTCATGAATAGTAATATTGTTTGTGATAGTATTTGCCATGTAATTGTATGTGCCCTTCAACTTCCAGTCAAATTAACTTTTAGTATTTAACTTATAGTATTTAATTTAAAAAAATTTGCTGCAGTTGATTATGATAATTATTTGATCTTTACTGATATTTCTGTGAATCTTACCGGTAAATACCTGGCAATCACCTCCCTGATATGATTTTTCCTAACTTCTAAAAACTAAAGCTGCCAGCTGCCGATAGATATCGAAGGCAGACTGGCAGCCAGTTTCTGTTCTTTATGGCTTCAAGGTATATTCATTAGAGTATACTTATAAATGTGTACTCATTAAAGTATATTAATTTAAGATGATTGTTCCTGCGAATGCTTAATAGCATCAATTTCTTCCAGAGCCCTGTTTATCTTCTCTTTTTCCAATGGTAAGGTTTCCTCTCTCAATTCCTTCAATAGCGCTTTAAATAAACAGTAAATCATGAAGAACATTATAATCATGAAAGGAAATCCACCAATGATGGAAGATGTCTGTAAGGCACCTAAACCACCTGTGCCCAGAAGAACAGCAGCGATAGCTCCCTCAAGAACCCCCCAGGTAACTCTTAAATTAAGCGGTGGATTCGGATCTCCGCCACTGGTCAGCATACCATTAACATAGGTACCTGAATCAGAAGAGGTGGCAAAGAAAATCGCTACAGAGATCATGGCTACAAATATTAACAGAGATGAAGCCGGGAAAAACTGCAGCGATTCAAAAAAGCCCAGAGCTTCATCTACCTGAACAGCCTCAGATATAGCAGTTATTCCTTCAATATGTTCAAAATGAAGTGCCGAACCACCAAAAATACTAAACCAGACTAAACTAACTCCAACGGGAACCAGCATAACTCCGGTAACAAAATTCCTGATAGTTCTTCCTCTTGAAACTCGAGCAATAAAGGTTCCCACAAAGGGTGCCCAGGCAATCCACCAGGCCCAGTAGAAAACAGTCCAGGCCGCATACCAGCCTTCTGCACCTTCTCCAGCAGCATCAATTCCAAAGGACATCCTAAAAATATTCTGGATATAATCCCCGGTAGCATGAGTAAAAAGATTTAAAATGAAAAGTGTTGGCCCTAGAATAAATACCAGAATTGCCAGCACAGCTGCTATTGAAATATTAATCTGACTTAAGTATTTAATACCTCTGTCAATACCGGTATAAGTTGAAATTACTGCTACTGCAGTAACTGCAGCAATTATAATTACCTGTAAAGTTCCTGTGTTGGCAATTCCAAAAAGGGTTTCCAGACCACCACCAATTTGCATAGCGCCCAGTCCCAGAGAGGTTGCCAGCCCGAATAAAGTTGCAAAAACTCCAATTATATTAACAAGCTTACCCCAGGGACCATAAATTCCTTCATCCCCCAGGATAGGATGAAGAGTGGAGCTGAGGAGCATTGGTAGCCCTTTTCTGTAAGAGAAATATGCCAGCGAACAGGCTACTATGGCATATATGGCCCAGGGGTGAAATCCCCAGTGAAAAAAGGAATATCTCATTGCCATATGGACAGCCTCGGCAGTTTCGGCTTCCCCCATCGGAGGCCATATATAATGCCAGATTGGCTCTGATACACCCCAGAACAGGAGACCGATTCCCATACCACAGCTAAACAGCATGCCAAACCAGGCATAATTGGAATATGCCGGCTCTTCCCCGGGTTCACCCAATCTAATCTGACCAATTGGAGACAGAAACAAAATCACTACTACCAGCACAAAAAATGAAGCACCAAGTATAAAAGACCAGCCAAAATTAGTAACCATTCCGTCAAAAATAGATTCAAATATTCCTTCTGCTCTATCAGGCCAGAAGGTACCAAAAGCCACAAATGCGACAGCTACAATCAGAGCAATCCAGAAGGTGGGTCTATCTTTGAATTCACCCTTTTGTAAATCGCTCATTTTTTTCCCCCTTTAGCTAACTTCTATTTTTTAATTTATTTCTCTTAAGAGCAACCTGAGTTAAATACTTGAAAATTAGAATTAGTCAAGACATAATAATCTTTAACCAAATAAATACTTGAAATAAATACTTGAAAATAATGAATATTTAACTGTTTAATTCCCATAACAGACCCTTTGAGTTTTCAAACCAGCTTTCATTATCTGCAGTTTAGTTTTCCAGACTTTTTCCTGATGTTTAAGTAAAATAATGAACAAAAGTGCTTGTAACCACCTCCTTTTTTAACCGGATCATTGTTCAATTTAACAAAGCTAATTATTAAATTTATTAAAACTATTGAATAAGAAAAATAATCATGATTAGGAGGAAATTAAAAAAACATTGTTAGATTTTAATCACTGTGGGAAATTATGAATATTTCATTTTTTATCTTATTTATTGATTTCTAGATAAACCAGAAAACTCC
>PWEJ01000153.1 GCA_003553485.1 Halanaerobiaceae bacterium
CCAGAGCTGATAGCCTGAAACTGCCCCTCCTAATCCTCCCCCGTGAAATGCCGTATATTTCTATTTTTATGTGCATATTCAGGGATTTGTTAAATCGCAAAGCATCAGTTCTGGACAAATCTCATCATATCAACAAAGTTTTATCTGCTCATGCTCTCCAGGGCGGTGATATCTCTCGAACCATTACCATTCTTCAGGAACTGCTGGAAAAGCCGGTGGCTTTATTCAGTCCGGAACTTGAGGTGCTGGAAAGAAGCAGTCCATCTTCTTCAGATTTTGACTGGTCCTTCTTTCCGGAAACCCTAAAATCCAGGCTGCAAAACCATGATATCAGCAAAAATACTGATGAAGATGATACGATATTACAGGAAAAACATAAAAGTAGAGAATACCTGTTAATTCCGGTCCAGGGTCAGCAGAAACTCTTTGCTTATCTGGCGACCTGTGGTTCTAGCAAAAATCCCATTCAACAGCTTGATCATTTTGCTCTCCGTCATGCCATGACGGTAGTTGGATTCAATTACTTAAAAGAATCAGCAATTGACAGAACCAGATATGAGATTAGTTCCGGCTTGATGGAAGATTTACTGAATGGGAATTATGATCGAATTGAGAGCATCTGTCATCGAGCCAAGCAGCTGGGATTACAGCTTAAATACAGGAAAGTTGTTATGGTTATCGATATAGATGATTTTGAAAAATACTACCTTAAAAATTTTGAAAAAGGAGAAGAAGAAATACAGCGGATTAAAAGCAATCTCTATGCTATAGTACAGGAGGAGATGGACAGGCATTTTGCCGATACAATTATATTAACACATAGTGACAGTCTAATTGTCTTTCCACTGTATGAAGAAAGGCAGCAGTCGGCTGCTGGCAGACAGGAGAGCAGACGGCAGTTAACTAAAGCAATCTCAAGCATAAAAGGCAGAAGGGAAGAAGAGCTGCCTCAGATATCTCTCTCTATTGGCATAGGGTCCTATAAAGAGGAAATCAGGGGGTTAAAACAGAGTTTTGAGGAGGCTAACACAGCTCTGCGCTTCAGCTCTCTAATCAACCCCAGTCAATCCTATGCTTTTTACGACCAGCTGGGAATTTATCGTCTTCTTAGCGGTTATCTGGCAAATGGTAGTGATAAGATTAAAAACTACTGTCAGGAGCATTTAAAACCACTTTTGGCCTATGATGCTGAAAAATCCACAGATCTGTTAGAAACTCTGGAGAAGTATTTGGATTACGGTGAGAGCCCTGTTAAGACCGCAGAAAAATTATTTGTTCATCCTAATACCATAAAATATCGAATTGATCGGATTATTGAAATTCTGGGATATGATCCCACCCTGGATCCTGAAGAAAAACTTGCACTGCATCTGGCCCTAAAGCTTTATAAGATACTTTGAAGATAATTTATATCAAGGTAATGTCAAAAGATCTATTAAAGAACCTATCGAGAGGCAGAAAGAGGGGAAAATATGGGCAAGATAGTTTTTATCAATCCCGTGGGCAGCAGTGATTTTGATCAGCCTGTCCGGAAATTTTTGCTGGATTATAAACGGCAGGAAACTGAACTTGAAGTAATCTCTCTGGAGAAGGGTCCGCCTCATCTTGAGTATCATTCCTATGAAGCTCTGATAGGACCGGAACTTCTGGAGTTAATCAGGGCTTATGATCGGCAAAATTATGCTGCTGCTGTGATTGGCTGCTTTTATGATCCTTTTCTCCGGGAAGCCAGGGAGGTTTCCAGACAGATGAATGTTACTGCTCCGGCGGAAGCTTCAATGTTACTGGCTTCCAGTCTGGCCAATAAATTTTCCATAATAGTGGGCCGGGATAAGTGGATTCCCAAAATGGAGGAAAATGTTCACCAATATGGTTATAAGAATAAGCTGGCTTCATTTAGAAGTGTTGGACTGGGAGTCCTGGATTTTCATCAGGATGAAGAACTGACAGCCAGCAGACTGCTGGCAGAAGCAAAGGCTGCCAGAGACCAGGATAAAGCTGAAGCAATAATTCTGGGATGTACTATTCAGTTTGGTTTTTATCAGAAAATGCAGAGAGAGCTCAATATTCCGGTTATTGATGCTGTGCTGTCTTCATTTAAATATGCAGAACTGCTTGCTGATGTTAAAGAAAGTATGCACTGGACTCCCAGTAAGGTTTATGGCTTCGAAGCTCCTCCCGAAACTGATTTTTCTTAGAATTAGTTAACCACCATATTGCCAGTTATGTTGTTATATCCGGAACTTAATCCTGGATTCAAACTCGTAATAAAATTAAAATCCCTTATTTTACCACCTTATAAATTATTAAGGTGGTTTTTTCTTTAGTTTAACTTTCGTCATGGTAGTGCAGAACTACTGGTAGATATAATTTGATTAATCAAATTAATGAAGCAGCAGAGATGAAAGGACAGTGAAAAAAATCAGACAAAAATTTGAAAGGCTGGATAGTAGATATTTTTGATAAAATATATCAGCAGCAAAATTTTTTCTGAACAAATAGTAACTTGCAAATATTTATGATATAATAGGAAAAAATATCAGAAAGGGTGCCTGAGATGGCACTCCTTATCTGTAAAACCTGCAAACTTTATTTTGCCGGCTAGCTATCCCCTATTTTTTATGTACTGCTGCTATCATTATTGTTTCTGATAATTAATCTCTAAACCACCATTCCTGAACGCCAGTCTGTGCTAATGGCGGCTGTTGTTCAGATTTTTGTCTTTAGCCGGCTATCTGTCAGCTGTATGAAATACAGCTATTATAATGCTTAATTAACATTGAGTTTAAGGGGAAGTAACCAGTGAAAATCTTGAACCTGAAATCAATTACCGCCCTCTTGGCAATCTTTATAGGTCTGTCAATGATTGCAATGTGGGTCATGTTTTATCTTACCGGCAGTATCCCGGAAATAGAAACCAGGCCCCTGGAACTGGCCCTGCATCTTCTGGCTGAGTTTATTACGGCAGTCCTGCTGATTCTTGCCGGGTTAGGCCTGATTAAATCTACCAGCTGGGGCTATTCTGCTTATCTGCTGGCCACTGGAATGCTGCTCTATACACTTATTATGAGCCCGGGTTATTTTCTCCAGACAGGAGACTTTTTTTATGTTCCCATGTTTGCTGTTTTTATATTATTAACCCTGTACTTTCTCAGATATGTTCTGCTGAATAGAGAGCAGTTTGAGTAAATTATTTTATTGATAAAATTCGGTATTCCGCAGTTATTCGGTATAAGGAAGGAATAATAAAATGAAATATGTCATCATATATGGGGGCACCCGAAAAGGTAGCACCTACAATTGTGTTCAGCTATTGCTAAACAAATTAAGAGCTTTTTCCGGGGCTGAAACAGCCGAATTCTGGCTTCCCCGGGATATACCTGAACACTGTCGGGGCTGTTTTAACTGCCTGCTGCAGGGGGAAGAAAACTGTCCTCATTTCAGCAGCACATCTCCACTTATCGGAACAATGCTGGAAGCTGACGGTATAATTCTGGCCTCACCGGTTTATGGTCTGGATGTCTCAGGGGCAATGAAGACTTTCATTGATCACACCTGCTATCTCTGGATGTCCCATCGTCCCAGAGAAGAAATGTTTACCAAAGTTGGTTTTGTGCTTTCCACAGCAGCCGGAACCGGAACCTGGCGCACCAATAAAACAATGAAAAACGCTCTAAGTTATATGGGAGTAAAAAGAATCTATTCTTTTGGCAGCTCTGTAGCAGCCTCAAGCTGGACAGATGTAAAGCCAGAGAAAAAAGCAAAATTTGAACGGCAGCTTACCAGAAAAGCCGAGAAATTTTATCGAGCCAGCCAATTCCGGAGACAGTTAAGGTATAGGCTTCATACCAGGTTATTTTATCTAATGATGAGAAGAATGATAAGAGGGTATCAGGAAGAGAGCCTGGATAAACAGTACTGGCAGGGAAAAGGTTGGTTGGAGGGAGAAAAACCATTTTAGCTGATTTGGTGGTACCGGGTTCCAACCGAAAGTTCGAC
>PWEJ01000045.1 GCA_003553485.1 Halanaerobiaceae bacterium
CTCACTGTTCTGAATTTATTAAAGCTGCCCAGGGTGGAGAACTGGATTTCTAATACTATTGACTGATAGTTTCGCTAAAATACCTCTCGCCACCATCAGGAGCTATTATAACAATTCTGTCCTTTTCCTTATAACGATTAGCGATTTGCAGGGCAGTCACTATACCTGCTGCAGAGGAGGGACCAAGCAGCAGGCCTTCCTGTAAAGCCAGCTGTTCCTTAACATCATAAACTTCAGCTTCATTTACCAGAATTATTTCATCATATATATCCTGGTTTAAAATATCAGGCACAAAACCAGGTCCGGTTCCTGGGATGTTATGACAGCCTGATTTTCCTTGGCTTAAAAAGGGAGAATTTTCCGATTCGAAGGTGTAAATATCAATATCTGGTTTAATTTTTCGCAGATATTCTCCTGTGCCAGTAATGGTTCCTCCGGTGCCAGTAGAAGCAACCAGAGCTTGAAAATTTCCTCTGGTTGCTGTTATTATTTCTTTGCCAGTGGACCGGCGATGAGATTCAGGATTGGCAGGGTTGGTAAACTGGTCAGGCCTAAAGCATTTCGGGTTTTCTTCAGCCAAAGCCTGAGAGCGTTGATAAGCTCCTCTCATTCCTTTGGCAGCCGGAGTGAGTTCCAATTTAGCCCCAAAGGCCTGCATGAGTTTTCTTTTTTCTTCACTGGTACTTTCCGGTAAAACCAGCAGGCACTCATGGCCTCTAACTGAGGCAGCCCTGGCTAATCCTACTCCGGTATTGCCACTGGTCGCTTCAATTATTAAGCCGCCTCCTCCTTTAGGAAGATTTCCATTATTTTCAGCTGTTAAAATCATATTTTCAGCAGGCCGATCTTTGACACTGCCACCTGGATTAAAGTACTCCAGTTTAATAAGAAAATCTGGCAAATAAGCAGGAATTAGTTTTTTTAGTTTATATAGAGGTGTATTACCTATTAATTTGTTTGGATTAGTAATAATCATAATAATCTACTCCAGAGAATTTAGCTGAAAAAAACCTTCAAGATTAGCAGAACTAACAAAGCCATAATCTTTGGATACCTCAGCCATTTCCCACACACTGGTCTTATCTAAATCTGTTGTAAAAACAGTTCTTTCCAGTGAAGATTTGATAACAGGAAGAGCTAATTCCTTTTGAGTAATACCTTTTATGTGCTGTTGTATAATTTCAGCAGATTTATCCGGATTTTCATTGAGAAAATCTACAGATTTTTGATGAGCAGAAATAAACTTATCTATAACCTCTTTTTCTTTATTATATATTTCTTCCGTTGTAACAGTTATTGTTGCAGGTAATTTTCCTTCCCAGGGAATTTCATTCCATTCTTTTACTACCTGACCTTCTCCTTCTTTTTATATTCGAGAAGCCCAGGGTTCAGAGACTATCGCTGCATCCATTTGTCCTCTTCTGAAAAGGCCTGCTACATTAGCAGGTGCTTGAGTTCTATGATCAATACTACCTCCCCGACGAGTTGTAGTTAATTCAGTTTGATCAATTAGTTTTCTTAATTGCAAATCATGAGTACATCCCAAAGCAGGAGTAGCAACAACTTTATCTGCCAGGTCTTCCGGGGAATTGATATCTACTCCTGGAGCAGCTACCATTACATTACCAGCATTGCTAGCTCCGGCTATATTAACAATTTTTGCTCCTTCGACATATCGGTTTAAAGCAGGTCCGGGGCCAACAAAACCGATATCAACTGCACCAGTGGTAAGAGCATCCATGAACAATGATCCGTCAGGGAAGGTTTGAGTCTCAACTTCTATACCTTCTAATATTTCTTCATAAAAATTTTGCTCTAGTCCAATCATAGCAGGTGCATGAGTTAAATTGGGGAAATATCCTATAACTAATTTATTTCTTGTAAATTCTGTTTCATCTTCAGCAGAAGAACCAAAAGTTAAGCCTCCAATAATTAAGCTCACTATGATTATAATCACAGGTATAATTATTTTTTTAGACAGGTTTAACATAATTTCTCACTCTCCTTTATATCCCCAGCGTTTAAGCACCAGGTCTTCAATATTTTTGAAAATATAATTGTCTGATATAAATCCAAAAGCACCAATTATTGCTATTATACCTATAACTAGACTCATGTTTCCCATATCTCTTCCCCACATGAGCATCTGTCCCAGGCCACTTCCGCCTCCGATTAACTCACCGGCCATAAGAGCTCGCCAGGAAAAGGCCCAGGAAAACCGCAGACCTGTTATCAGATGAGGTACGGATGCTGGCAGCATTACTTTTCTAAATACAGAAAGTTTAGAAGCTCCTAATGTTCTGGCTGCTTTAAGATAGGTGGGATCAATATTTTTCAAGCCGCTGGTGGTAGTAGAAACCATGTTCCAGGTGGCTCCCAGAATAATTACTGCTATAATTGCCTGTTCTCCTAAAGAAAACCATAATAAAGCTAAAGGAAGCCAGACAACACTTGGTACACTCTGCAGGGCAAGAATAAAGGGGGAAAATGCTTCATCTGCAGTCGGCAATAGCGCCAGTAGCATCCCAATTACAAAACCCAAGCTAGAAGCTATGGTAAAACCAACTAATAATCTTTGTGTGCTTACAATGATAGCATTAAAAAGTGTTCCTTGCTGGATTTGATCTATCATGGTTTCAATTACAGAAGAAAGTGCTGGCAATAAATATTCTGGCCATATTTCCTGGTTGGCTAAAAATTGCCATAAAATTAATATACTACCAAAGACCAGAATTCTAATTAAATGTTTTTTTATATTGATTGAAAATATGCTCATTTATGCTCACCACCAGCGGTCCTGGATTTAACTGTAGTTTCCTTTGGAGTTAAAGAAGGTTCAAGCTCAGTTAGAATTTTTTCTTCTAATTCAATGATTTTATTATTTCCAGGGTGACGGGGATAAGATAGTTTCAGCTCATATTTCGATTTAATTTTGCCTGGATTGCTTGCCATAACCAGTACCTTCCTTGAAAGCAAAAGGGCTTCCCGAATACTATGAGTCACGAAAATAATAGTCATGTTCCTTTCCTGCCATAAATCTATCAACTCTCTCTGTAACTTTAATCTGGTTTGTTCATCCAAGGCCGCAAAAGGTTCATCCATCAATATTATTTCAGGCTTGAGAACAAGTCCTCTAGCCAGAGCCACTCGCTGTTGCATACCACCTGATAGTTGGTGGGGGTAACTTGATTCTACTTCGCTCAATCCTACCCGGGATAACTCTTGCCTGGCCAATTTTATAGCCTTATTATTAGCAAAACCTCTTTCTCTTAAACCAAAACACACATTTTTTAACACTGTCAGCCAGGGAAAAAGAGCTGCATCTTGCATTATCATCACTCTATCCTGGTCTGGACCTGTTATAGGTTGATCTTTACAAAATATATTTCCTCTTTGGGGTTTTTCAAGCCCGGCCAGTATATGAAGTAATGTAGATTTGCCGCAACCACTAGGTCCCAAAAGAGTTATAAACTCTCCTTTTTTAACTGATAAGTTTATATCTTCGAGTACTTTTTCTCGATTGTCTTTGTTTTTTTGGTAGCTCTTATGAAGATTTTCAATTCTAAGTGAGTACAAATAGTATCTACCTCCAAAAATGAAACTAAGCAGTATTAATTTAACAGAACCTCGTTCTTAACACAAACCCTAGTAAACTTGTAAACAATATTTACGAACTTTATTATAAGATTTCCTAGCAATCTTGTCAAGTTTTTGAGCATATTTTTTTGATGAATTCTTGAACATGGTTAAATTGAGAAGTTTATTTCAAAATTAAAGTGAAATTACTACTTCTAAAAATACAGCACCAGCTGCTATTAGTTAAATAGTTGTTGTTAAATGAAGAATCCTCTACTAATGCAGAAGAGCTAACTAATATATCTCATAAATTTTATTAATATATTTAGCTTGAAAAAATATAGAAATATATAAAAGCAGGAAAATATTAGTTTTTGAAGAATAATTTAATATCAGCAAA
>PWEJ01000151.1 GCA_003553485.1 Halanaerobiaceae bacterium
AACCCTGCCAGCCACCAAAAAGGCTGCTGCTGAATTTAAGAGAACTACATCTCTTTTAGGTCCCGAACTGCCCTGCAAAATATCCAGGGTGATTTTTTTGTTTTCTTCCGCATCTCCACCTTTAATAGCTTCAAGGGGAGCCTCTTTTAGACCTGCCTCAGCAGGATAAACATTATACTCCCTGATTTCACCATTCTTTAAATAGGCTGTTTTATTTAATCCAGCCAGCGACAATTCATCTATCCCGCCAGCTCCATGGACTACCATTGCTGATTTCAAGCCAAGGTTCTTTAAGACCCGGGCTATAGGTTCAACCAGTTCTTCTTTATAGACCCCCAGAATTTGATAGTCTGTCTCTGCTGGATTTGTTAGAGGGCCCAATATATTGAAGATTGTTCGCAGGCCTATCTCTTTTCTGGGACCAACAGCATAGCGCATAGCCTGATGAAAGTTGGGAGCAAAGAGAAAGGAAATACCAACCTCTTCAAGGCATCGGGCTGCCTCTTCGGGCTTTAAATCAATTTTTACTCCTAGAGTTTCTAAAAGATCAGCACTGCCACTTTTTGAGGATACCGAGCGGTTACCATGTTTGGCCACATTTAAACCCCCGGCAGCCATGACCAGAGCCGTGGTCGTTGAAATATTAAAGGTGCCTTTACCATCACCACCGGTACCACAGCTATCAATCAGTTCTTCAACCTCTGTATGAACTTGACAGGCCTTGTCTCTCATTACAGAAGCTGCCCCTGTAATTTCCGGGACTGTTTCTCCTTTCATTCGCAGACCTACTAAAAATCCTGCTAACTGGCTATCAGTTGTCTTGCCTTCCATTATCTGATCCATGGCCTCTTCCATTTCCTTTAAAGATAGGTCTTCTCTTCTTACTACTTTCTCCAACTGATTTTTAAACATTAATTATCACCCCTGCAGTTTATCAGATTTCTAATTAATTTTTCTCCTCTTTTAGTCAGAATAGATTCAGGATGAAACTGAAGTCCATAAATATTATATTGCCGGTGCTTAATGGCCATAATTTCCTCAGCGGCTGTTTCAGCCAGGATTTCAAGCTCCTCGGGAAAATTATCTCTATTGATAATTAAAGAGTGATAGCGAATAGCAGTAAAATTATCCTTGATGCCTTTAAATAACTTATCCTGCTTCTTAATTTTAATTTGAGATGTTTTACCGTGAAAAACCCCTGCCGCTCTAATGATTTCGCCTCCAAAGACCTCTCCAATACACTGATGACCAAGACAGATGCCGAGAATTGGGATTTCACCCTTAAACTCTTTGATAATCTCTTTTGAGATGCCTGCCTCTGCCGGTTTTCCGGGTCCGGGAGAGATCAGGATAGTATCTGGTTTAAGTTCTTCAACTTCTTTAATAGAAATGTTATCATTTCGATAGACTTTTAACCTGTCATATGCTTCTATAATGTGGACTAAATTATAGGTAAAGGAGTCGTAATTATCTATTACCAGGATCACAATTGCCACCTCCTGCTGCTATCTCTAGAGCTTCAAAGAGGGCCTCACCCTTGTTGAGGGTCTCCTGATATTCACTGGTTGGATTAGAGTCTGCCACAATCCCTGCTCCTACCTGGAGACTTAGTACTCCATCAGCAAGGGAAAAGGTTCTAATCGTTATGCAGCTATCTAAATTGCCTGCAAAACTCAGATAGGCAACTGTGCCAGCATAAACACCTCGCGGCTCTTTTTCCAGGTCATTTATTAGCTCAATGGCTTTAATTTTAGGAGCCCCTGATACTGTTCCCGCCGGAAAGTTAGCCTTTAAAGCATCCAGACAATCGTAACCTTCCTTTAAGTCAGCCTCTACCTGAGAAACCAGGTGCATAACCCGGGAAAAGTATTCAACTTCCATCATTTCTGTTACTTCAACTGTCCCCGGTGCTGCTATCCTGCTTAGATCATTCCGACCCAGATCTAACAGCATAGTATGTTCTGCTCTTTCTTTCTCGTCATTTTTGAGGGACTCCTCATGGCGCAAATCTTCTTTCTTATTTTTCCCTCTGGGTCTTGTGCCTGCCAGCGGTCTAGTCATTACCCGCCTATTCCTTACTCTAACCAGCACTTCTGGGGAAGAGCCAATTATTTTAACCTCCGGAAAGTTTAAGTAAAATGAGTAAGGAGCGGGGTTAGTTGACCTCAGAGCTCGATAGATATTAAAGGGAGGGAGTTCATTCTGACAGGAAAACCTTTGCGAGAGGACTATTTGAAAAATATCTCCTGCTATGATGTGTTCCTTAGCTTTTTCTACCATTTCCTCAAACTCAGCTTTAGCTGTATTTGCTCTCAAGTTAAGCTGAGTGCTTTCCTGACAATCAGTCCCAGCAGTTAAGTTCTCAATTGCTGCTTTTTCAGAAGCAATTACTTTTTTTACTTTTTCTATCTCTGAAATCCCCTGATTATAAATTTCTTTCTTTTCCTTTAGAGCCATAGAATCTTCTACCTTAAGATTGTTTATGATTTTAACTTTATTATTGAAGTGATCACAGGCAACTATTATCTGGGTTTCAACCAGCAGGCTCAAAGGCTTACCATTTTTCATTAATTCTTTATCGGAATGAGCGTGGTAGATATCCTCCCATTTTTCTATCATCTCATAATTAAAGTAACCGACAAAACCTCCGGAAAAGGGCGGCAACTCTGCTCTTTGATATACTTCAATCTCCGCTAAATAGTTCTGCAAGTATTCAATAAAATCTTCTTTAATAGTCTTAGTTCTGCCATTCTTAATAATCTCAATTGTATCTTCATAATTCTTATAAATTGCAGCAGGCTCTAATCCGATAAAGGAATAACGGTCATTTTCACTGCTCTCCAGCAGATAGCTATAATCCTTTTCTCGGGCCAGCTTCTGATATAAAGAGATAGGAGTTTCTGTATCTGCTATAAATTCTTGATAGATTGGAATTATGTTATATTCATCTGTCAGCGCTAAATATTCCTGTAAACTTAACATTATAACCTCCTTCTAGAAGAGCTAGATTATCAGATTAAATTAAAAAAACAGCCAGGACTTTTCATAAGCCTGACTGCAAAGATTTTTTGCCATTATAAAACCACAGTAATCCCCCAAATATTGAGGATTACAGCAGCAACAATATAGCTCATCTCATCTAATGCAATTCTAATCTCTACTAATCTAGGCTCATCTCATCTGATTTTCATCAATTGTATATTATTAATTGCTTCTTGTCAAATCAAACTGAGAAAGATTGGTTAAAATATTAATTTGTCAGAATTTGTTTTAAAACTTTGCAATTTTTATGCAGGAATATTTAATAATATCTATAATTGTAAATAACAGAGGTATGTAAGAAAGGTTAATTATTATAATATATATTACAAATTGCAAACTTTAATTTTAGGGTAAGCAAACCTGATCCTGAGGGGGATTAAAATGGAGATTAACATCAATGATTTTAGAGCAGAGATAATACCTGATGAAGATCTAGTTATAGACAAAAAATATGCTCTGGTTAATCAGAGTCCAATTAGAGAAGAGGCAACTAAAATTTTGCAGGGAGAAATAGAGGAGCTAGCCATTAATCTGGATAAGGTTGAAAGAATCGATAGTTGCTTTATTTCAGACTTAATTTGGCTCAAGAAACAAAGCAATCACCATGATATAAAGTTGGTCTTGAAAAATATAAACTCCGAGTATATTTATAAAGTTTTAAAGATGACAAAAATGGAAGATATTATTGATATTAGGCCTTAAGATTAATAAACCGAAAAATTAATTATCGAGCTGCATTTGTTTTTTTGTCACTTAAGTATAACTATATCTTATATTTTTTATAAAATTCATTGACTGCAGGCAAGATTTAAGTTATAATATTTTCAGTTGTGTTATTAGTTTTACCTCAGAACTCAATTGGTGGTGAAAAAATGTTCTTCGATATCCATATTCACGAGAACCTCTTTTCCAGTGACAGTCATTTAAATCCAATTCAGATCCTGGAAGAAGCTAAAGAGGCCGGTTTAGATGGCCTCTGTATAACAGATCATGAAAGTAATGATTTTAAAAATTATGTTGCCCAATATACCGAAAACTATGATCTTAAAATAATTGTTGGAGCAGAAATATTGACTCAGGAGGGAGATATCCTGGTTTTTGGATTAGATGACCTCCCTACTGAAGTAATTCCGGCCAGAGAGCTTTTAACTGCCGTTAATAAAGCAGGAGGAGTTGGCATTGCCGCCCATCCCTTTAGAAACAACAATCGAGGGCTTGAGAATAATATTGCTGATCTGGCCCCTCTCCTCCACGGTATTGAAGCTCTAAATGGTTCAACCAGTTCTGCCAATAATTACCGGGCTATTGAAGCTGGCCTGGCTAACACCCTGTCACTTTTAGGAGGAAGTGATGCTCATTATCCCGGTAGAATCGGAAAGTTTATCACCGAAATTGATGCTGAAATCGATAAGGAAAAAGATTTTATCGAAGCTATTAAAAATGACAGGGTTCAGCCTCTTTATAGAGAAGCCGGTGAATATTTACCTGTACTAAAGAGACCACATGGAGCAGAGGTCATATAAACAAAATATCCTATATGACTCCCCACCAGGCGGTGTAGTTGGCCAATAAATAAGCCAGACCGGTGGCTACTAACAGAGTGATAATTGACAAAATCAATCCATGTTTAAACATAGTCCGCAGATTCAATCCATAACCACTGGCCATGGCCAGACAGCCATTACCCGAGGGGATGGCAAAGGCCAGATTAACTGCTGCCACTAAAGCCAGCACCAGAGGTATAGGATTTAGCCCCTGCTCCACATACATCCCAATTATAATGGGGATTACCAGGGCAGCAGAAGCAGTATTGGTTGAAATATTGGTCACAAAGGTGACAAAACCCAGGAATATTAGCAGGACACCAAAGGTTAAAGGCCCTGCAAAAACCCTTAAAAGCTCCATAATAGAAGCTGCCAGACCCGAAATCTCAAGCACTTCAGCCAGGGCCAGGGCACTGGGCCAGACCACCAGCACATTTATAGGGAAAAATTTCATTGCCCGAAAGGATAACACATTTTCATTTCTCTCAGCCGGTATGAAAAAAAGGCTAAAGCCAGCAGCAAAAAATAAAAAGGGGGGCTCAAACCAGGGCAACAACTCTTCATATATAGGGTGGAGAAAAGCTGCCAATACTGGTATAACAAAAACCAAACCCGATACCAGCTCTCCTCGAGAAAGAGGGCCCATATGCCCCAGCTCTTTTTTATAAAACTCCTCTTTACCTTCTAAAGAAGGATTTTCTCGCAATACTACATAATTTAAATAACAGCCCACCAGCGGAATTAAAACCAGGCTGAAGGGAGCTAAATTGACAAACCAGCGATAAAAACTGACACTGCTTCCTTTAAGCTCGCCTAAAAATTCATAGATCACCAGGTTCTGTCCCCCGCCAATAGGAGTAAATAAACTGCCAATCGATGCTCCCCAGGCTACCGCCAATAAAATAGCCGTTGCCGAGCCACTTTCCCAGACCTTAGAATTGGTATCAAAACCTGAAAAAGACAGCAGCGAAGCTGCCACCGGCACAAAAACAGCTGCTGTAATAGTGTCAGCAATAAATCCACTAATAAAGGCTGATAAAATAAACCAGATCCAGACCTGACTTCTGACTTTGTTGCCTACCAGCACCAGCAAATTTAAAGAGATTCTCTTGCCTAAACCCCAGCGTTTCCAGGTAGCTCCAATCAGGCAGCTACCAGCAATGAGAAATACAATGGGATTGCTATAAACTTCAACCACTTCAGCTGCTGGGGCAATGGGGAAGATGGCCGTAACAAAAAGAGGCACCAGAGCTGTTATTGCTACATGGACACTCCCCTCCACCCACCACCAGGTCATCCAGATTAACATTCCTAAAGCACCGCTCTCCTGCCATTCCAGATAAAAATCAGGCCAGATAACAGGCAACAATAGTAAAATTAAAAAGATCACCGGACCAGCAAAGATCCTAAAATAATTTTTTTGCACCACACCTAAATGTTCAATTAGTTGAATTTTATTCAATTTTTCCAGATCTTGATTATGCAACAAAATCACCTCTAAATAGTATTATGGTTAATATTGCTAAAATTATCACAAATAAATAATTATAAGTCTGCTAAATGAGGACAAATGTCTTGAATGTAAATTAAAAAGACATAGCAAAGTCTTAAATGAATAATTTTGATGGTCTTAACACCTTCTATTTTTTTGATAATCAAGGATAAAAAACAAGTCTTCCTGGGCCTGACCCGATGGTAGTTGGTGTAATAGGTCAATTGCTCTAGCAAAAAACCGCTGACATAATTCCTCCACATAAGCAGTTATTTCTTCCTTTTTTATCTCCTGTTGAAGATATTGCAGCTCCTTTTTTGATAACTCTTTATCAGTTAAAATTTTTTTGATCTGCTGGCTGGCTGCATGTTTTTCCCATAGACAGATAACGGGCAGGGAATAAACACCCTGCTTCAAATCCTGAGCCACAGGCTTGCCTAACTCCTCCTCTACTCCTATGAAATCTAACAGGTCATCTTGAATTTGAAAAGCCATCCCCATCTCAACACCTAATTTATAAAGCAAATTAATTTTTTGCCCTCTAATACCTGTTGCATAACCCCCAAGATAAGTTGCTAAACCAAAGATAAGAGCTGTTTTTCGCCTAATCTGGCGCAGATAATCCCGGGAAGTGAGAGAAAGATTATAGCGGTTGTTAAATTCCAGCATCTCCCCCTCACAGGTAGCCTTCAAAGTGCTATCAACTTTTAATAAAGCCGGCTTAGGGCAGTGCTCATGTAGTAGCCGATAGCCCTGGCTAAGCAGAAAATCACCTAAAAAGACAGCATGCTCCAACCCAAGCTCATTATAGGTACTGGCAGAACCACGCCTGGTTTCAGCTCTGTCTATTATATCATCATGTATTAAGGAGGCCATATGTAATATTTCCAAAGCCGCTGCTAAATGATAAAGCTGCTCTTCCTTTTCTTTTTCCTGCCCCTTCCGGGCAAACCTTCCAGCACTGATTAATAAAAGCGGTCTAATTCTCTTTCCCCCGGCCTCTAGCAGTTTGTTTTTACTCTTCTGGAAATCCTGTTGCATCGAGTTTACCTGATTTTTAATAATATTATCTACAGTCTCTATCTCTTTAGCAAATCTTCTTTGATATTCTCTTCTCTCCACTTTCATATCCCAAAATTACCTCCTTTCTCTTAAGTTAATAGATTCCCAAAATAAGCCAAGAGCCAGAAGAAGTTAAAGGTAAGCATCAAAACTGCTGTTTTTTCATCAAGAAAAGTTAGGCTATCTCTCTGTCCTTTAACCCCTTTTAGAGCCTGGTAACCAAGCCACAGAGCTAAAGGTAAAGTCAGCAGAACCAGTCCAACTAAGGCTGAAATCCTTCCTTGGCTGAAATAATAAATAGCCAATAAATAAGGAGAAAAAAGGAGTATAAGATAGATATAAAAACTTTTCTTAAGTCCCAGTAATCCTACCAGAGTTATAATTTCTTTATCGGCTTCTATATCTCGCATATTATTGGCCCAGAGAATAGCGCTTATCAAAAATGACAGGGGAAGTGAAAGCCCTAAACCTGCCGGATATGAAGAACCACTTAAACCATAAAGAATAGCCTGAGGTAATAAAAGACCATAGGTAATAAAGTTAGCCGGTAGACCCAGACCCCGATATTTAAGATAGACAGGTGGGGCGGTATAAAAATAACCACTGGCCATTCCTAAAGCAGCAAATATCAGAACACCCCAAAACCCTGATATTATAGAATATAGACTTACCAGCACTGCTGCCGAAACTAGCAAAATATAGCTTATCTTTAAGGCAAACTCGGGACTAACCCTTTCTTCAACCAATACTTTGCTCGGTTTATTCTGCTCTAAAGTATCAATTTTGTATTTCACATCATAATATTCATTAACAATAGTTATAGCAATATGTATTAGGAAAACTCCAAATAACAAAAAGATAAAATTAGTAAAAGCAAACGCATCCTTTTGATAGGCAAATAAACCTCCTAAGACAGCTGGCAAGAGGACGCAGGGCCAGGAAAAAACCCTAAACAGCTCAAACCAGTCTCTGATATTACCCTTTGTGATTCCCACTCTATGGTTCTCCATAAAGACTTCTCCCTTCTAATCTGGCACCGCTGACTGCCTAAATCATAGCAAAACAAAGCAAAATGAGCTCTTAAAAAATTAACAGTCATTATAATAGTATCATTAATTACAATAATTTTCTAATTAAATTTCAAAAAAGCCCTGTCTTATGTGACAGGGCCTTAAGTATATAGATTAACGATATTTCTTTAAAAATTCTTATAACTCAACGTCCAACTCCATCAATTTATCGGCAGTGGGAATCCCTTGATTATTCCAGCCTCTTAATTCATAATATCTGTCCAGCATTGGCTCTAAATCTATCAATAAGTCCTCTTGTAAGATTTCATCAGTTAGTCTTTTATCTTTTAACTTATAAACTGTGGCTGGTTCCTCTAAGAAACGTTGAGGAAGATTATCCTGTTTTCTATTAAGTCCTTCTCTAATATTATACATTCTTTCTAAATTTATTATTCTCTCTCCTGCCTGTAACAATTTCTTTTCATCTATAGCAAAATCTGGTTTTAAAGCTGAAATCCCTTCAGCAACATCCTCAGGAGTTAAGGCAAAGTTCTCGGTGGTGGAAAACTTGCAGATCCCTAAGGCATCAGATACAGCACAATACTCCTGAGTAAAGACCAGCATTTCCGGTTTGTATTTTTCCGAAGTCGTCTCTAATATTTCTGGTAGACACTGAGGAAAATACTTTTCAGCAATCTCCACGTTTCCAGTCAGGTCGATAGTGGGTAAACCATATAAATGATCTGCTCCCCGATTAGAAGTAGCATGACCTAAACCCATAGCTTTACAGATTCTTGGTTCTTGTCGGGGAAGTTCCATCCCTTTAACATGGAGAGCATACTTTTTTGTGGCAGGACCTAATTTTTCACTTGCTCTCGCCACACCTTCGGCTAATATATCTCCTATACCCTCTCTATTGGCTATCATCTCAATTAACTGCAAAATCTTTTCTCCCTGCCCCCAGCCTACAGTAAAACCTGCAGTATCTTCAGCAGTTAATAAGTTTTCCTGCTTACATTCCAACAGAAAAGATATTAAAACACCAATAGAAATAGTGTCTACACCAAAATCATTGCAGAGTTTATTAGCATAAATCAATAATTCCAAATCATCATTCCAGACTAATGGTCCTAAAGCATTGAGTGTTTCATATTCAGGACCTTCAATATCACATTTATAATCACCGGACTCAATTTTTGAATGCCGAGAACAGGTAATAGGACAGGCATAACAGCCAGTATTTTTGTATACATATTCATCCACTGCTTCAGCATTAACTTTCTCTGCTTCTGGAAACTGAACCAATTGATGATTTTTAGCTGGTAGATCTCCGCTCTGATTTTTAGGATCAATAAGCTCAGCTGTACCCCATTTTCTTAAACTAATAGATCCCGGATGTTGGGCAACTTTTTTGGCTTTAGAGCGGGCAATTTTTTTAAATTCAGCTGATAATTCTACTTCTCTCTGGCTTTTGCAAACAATAGCCTTCAACATTTTGTTTCCCATTACTGCTCCCATTCCAGCTCGAGCAGCTGTTCTGCCCTTATCATTTAAAATAGCAGCTACCCTAACTTCATTTTCCCCTGCTGGCCCTATACAAGCTACTTTAGCCCCAGGATATTTCTCCTTTAGAGCTTTTTCAGTAGTCGAAGTCACCTCACCCCAGTACTCTTGAGAGGATTTTATTGTAATATCCTCATCCTCCACCAGGAGATAAACTGGTTCTGAGGCCTGCCCTTTAAATACTAAAGCATCATAACCAGCTTTTCTCAATTCAGGGCCAAAAAAACCTGAAGCATTGGAATAGCCATAAACACCAGTCAAGGGTGATTTAGCAGTAACGGTATAACGGGCTCCTGTAGGCCAGGGGGTTCCAGTCAATAATCCCGGGCTGAAAATCAAGATATTATCTGGAGAGAGTGGCTTTGTGTTTTCATCAGTATTATCATATAATAGCCGAGCTGCATAACCTCTACTACCTAAATATTTTTCCAATAACTCTTCTGAAGTCTTTTTCTTAATTACTTTTCTGGTGGTTAAATCTATCCACGCCGTTATTCCCATTAACTATAATACCTCCTTTTCCCAACCCAATCTTACTTTGTAGTTACTGACAAAGAAATTACTCATATCGTAAGGCTTCCGTAGGACAAACAGAGCTACAGCAGCCACAATATCTGCATTTATTTTCATTTAGATACATAGTCTTATCCAGCAGCTCACGAGCTTTATAACTACATACCTGTACACACTTTTGGCAATCAATACATTTATCAGCCTCAAAGCAAAAACTAATTTTATCTTTATTCTCTCTATCATCTAGATATTTTTGGGAATATCCGCTAACTTCAGATAAATCTTGAAAACCCAGTTCAGCCAATTTATCTATTAAATTAGGGTTTAGCTTTTTTAAGTATTCTACCCCATTGATAATCAGGGTAGAGCATACTCCCACTAAATCTGCCCCTACCATCATCATCTCTATAGCCTGAGCAGAATTCATCACTCCACCCAGACCTATAATTGGTTCCTGCTGAGTCCTTCTAATTTCTGCAATTATAGCTTGAGCTATCGGTCTGATAGCCTCTCCAGTTAACCAACCTTCTCCCTGTGCTCCAGCAACTAAAGGTCGACCAGTCCTAATATCCACCCGCAAAGCAGGTCCAATAGAATCCATGACAGTAACAGCATCTGCCCCTTTTTGCAATAAATCAATTGCAGTTTTCGCCGGTTGATTCCAATTTGGGCTTATTTTGACGATGATAGGGACTTCTACTTCTTTTTGAGCTATCCTTAACATCTCTGCCATATCCTTCTCTCTATAGGAAACCAACTCTATCATTTTAGCCCCGGCCTTTACAGTTTTAGCTGCCCAATTATTTACTTCGCCAGGGGTATGGCCTATAGAGGCAATGACAACAGCCCCTTTGTCTACCGCTCTAGGTATTTCGTTTTTAACCCACTGTTCCCCAGCAATATCAGCCCATTTTTCCGCATTAATTAAACTTTTTTTATCATTTATCGCTATATGGGGATAAGGATTTTCCGCCGGTTTATCTCTAATAGTCTTTGTCACCACCGCACCAGCCCCAGCCTCATTAGCCCTTATAATTCCTGCTGCCCCATAACTTATCGGACCTGACCCCACTATAAAGGGGCTAGAAAGTTTTACTCCCAAAAAGTCTGTCTGTAATTTTTTAGCATTATCATTAGCCAAGTTATTTTCCATTCAACTTACACCCCACAATTTATTGGCAGCCTCCCTGGTTTTCTCCCTTTCTTGCTCCAGGTCGACCCCTATAATCTCTCCGGCAGTCTTTATCTTATCTCCTGCAATAATAACCTCTTTCACATTTTTAGGGTTGCAATATAATATTAACTGCTCAAAGATATTTCCTTCATTTACTGGAGTAGGACAGTCAAGCTCTACTATAATTAAATCTGCCTTATTTCCCTCTTTTAAACTTCCCAGTTCAGGGCGCTTTATAGCCTCGGCGCCTTTACCAGTCGCCAGGCTATAGACGGTCTCTGCTGGCATAATTGCGGGGTTTTCCAGGTTAGCCTTGTGAATTAAAAAAGCCCCCCGCAGAACCTCAAAAAAATTATTTATATAACCATCGGTGCCAATGCCTACCTTTAAATCAGCTGCTAACATCTCTGGCACTGGAGCTACTCCTCCCCCTACTTCGCAGTTACTTAAAGGCAGGTGCGCCACACTAACTTCATGTCTGGCCAGGAGGTCGATCTCCTGCTCATTTATCTTAACTGCCTGAGAGACCAGCAGGTCTGAATTCAATAATTCATTTTTTTCATAAACCTCTACTGGCCTTAAATTATATTCCTCCAGACTATAATTAACTTCATAACTGCTTTCTGACAGGTGAAGTTGATGTTTTAAGCCCGCTTCCTTACCAAGCTTAAAGGCTTTAGTCAAGAATTCTTCTGAACAGGTAAAGAGGGTATGGGTACACTGCCGGCCAGAAATTAAGGGGTCCTCCTTATGCTTTGCTGCAAATTTTAAATTTTCCTGTAATCCCAACTCAGCATTTTCCGGGCTAACCCTCTCACAGGCCTCAAAAGATAATTCAGCTCTTAACCCCAGTTCTTTTAACACTTCAGCTTCTACTTCCAGGGCACCTGGAATGGCCTGCGGGGCTTCTAAAATATCAACTGCAGTGGTAACTCCACTATTAATAAGTTCTAAGGCAGACATCTTTACTCCCTGAGCAATTAGCTCTGGAGTGAGTTGATCTTCCACTAAGGGCCACCAAAAATCCTCCAAAAACCCTGTAAAATCATCAAAGTGAGGAGGGTTTATACCATGAGATAAAATTCCGTAAAAATGCATATGAGAATTTATAAAGCCAGGAGCTAAGACACTACCGGTATGTTTTTCCTGTGGTATAGCCGGATATTCTTGCTTTAATTCCTGGTAATTTCCCACTTTTACGATAGTATCATCCTCTATGACTACCCCGCCATTTTTTTGGAGCTGGTTATTTTCCGTTATTAAAAAGTCAGCAGCAATTAATTTCAAAGTAAGCACCCCTCAATCTTATAAATTAAATACTATGATCATTGATTATCTAGCCATGGTTTGAGCCATCAAAGCTTTATGAACATGTAATCTATTTTCTGCTTCATCATAAACAACAGAATGTTTGCCATCTGCTACTTCTGATGTAACTTCAATATCTCTGTCAAAGGGCATACAATGCATATAAATAGAATTATCCTTTGTTAAATTCATCTTTGCCTGATCAACGACCCACTCTGGGTACTTATCGATTAAATCTAAACCTTCCTCAACATCATCAGTATAGCAGATTGGCCCCCAGCTTTTAGGATAAACAATATGAGCATCGCTAAAAGCTTCTTCCATATCATTCGCCACTGAAAAATCAACTCCAGCTTTATCGGCATTATCCTGGGCCTGCTCCATAATCTCATCTCTCAAATGAAATTCAGGAGGATGAGCTAAAACAATATCCATCTCAAATCTAGTCATCAACAGGGCTAAAGAATTGGCCATCGACAAAGGGCGGATATAATTAGGGGCATAGGTCCAGGAGATTACCATCTTTTTGCCCTTTAAGTTATTTTGAAATTTTTCTTTTATTGTTAACAGATCAGCTAGAGCCTGGGTGGGATGGTAGTCATCACACTGCATATTTAATACTGGAATATCAGCAAAACCAGCCAAAGTCTTCATATATTTATGGCCACCAACTTCCGTTCTCCTGATACCCATCCCTTCGCCGTAACGACTTAATACTTTTATGGTATCTTTCTCAGTTTCCCCGTGATCAATCTGAGTCGCTTTAGGAGTTAAGTAATGAGCATGGCCTCCTAATTGATGGATGCCAGCTTCAAAGGCATTTCTCGTTCTAGTAGATTCTTCAAAAAAGAGCATATAAAAAGTTGCTGCTCGTAATATATCGTCGTGATATATTCCTAAGTTCCTTTCTTCTTTTAGACGTCTGGCCGTCTGCATTATAGTCTCAATTTCTTCAACAGACCAATCCTGAGTAGTTAATAAATGTTTTCCCTTTACTGATTTCATCTTATCACCTCAATTAAGTTTTTAGAGATTTATTATTATAATGTTTATTATTAAAGATAATTTGGTAGCATAGTATAGAATTTAACTGCAGGCCAAAATTGCTCCAAGTTTAAACGTTCATTCAGAGCATGACAAAGTTCCATTTCTCCAGGACCAAAGCCAATAGTGGGGATGCCCTCTTTGCCCTGGCTATAATTTCCATTGGTGGAAAATCCCCAGACATCCACTTCCGCTTCTTTGTTAGTTGCATTTTCATAGGCTTTTATGCCGGCCTGAATTAATTTATTATCTTCAGCCATAATCCAGGCTGGATAAAATTCCTCTGCCTCAATATCGACACCACGGTAAGATTGACCTTGAAAATCTCTAATCTTTGTTTGAGCTTCTTCAGCTCCCGGTAGTTCAGCTAACTCTTGTAAGACTGATTCTTTGCTGTCTTTGGTAGTCGTCCTCCTGTCTAGGATAACTTTACAATTAGCCGGGGTAGAGTTTAAAGAGTTGGACTGACATTCCACCTTAGTAACACAGATATCACCCTGGCCTAAATCAGGATCTTCTGGTAATTTTTTATCTAAGTTGGGAACAGCTGAAATAAAAGGTAGAGCTTTATAAATAGCATGGTCTTTATCATTGTGGTCACTGGCATGGAGAGCTTGGCCAGCAAAATTTGCTTCCAGTAAAATCCGTCCTCTATGTCCTCGACAAATCTTAAGCTCACTGGCCTCACCAATAACAACATAGTCAGGATTAATTTCTTTTTCCTCTAACAAATGCCCTAAAGTTATTCCCTCACAAACTTCTTCCATTACTGTACCGCTAAAATAAAAAGTCCAGTCTTCATAAAGCCCTAATTCTTTAATCAGCTCTCCGGTAAGCAAAAAGGCAGCTAAAGGACCTTTATCATCGCAGGATCCTCGCCCCCAGATATTTCCCTCTACCCTTTTTCCTTCATAGGGGGGATGTTTCCACTCAGCCTCTTCTCCTGCTACCACTGTATCTAAATGAGCATCAAAGAGCATAACATTATCTCCTTGACCTACTCTACCTAAAACACTGCCGACAGAGTCAAATTCTACCTGATCATAATTTCTACGCCGCATCTCATCGGCCAGAAACTGAGCCATTTCTTCTTCCTGGCCACTTTTGCTTTCTAGCTGGATCATTTTTTTTAGTACCGCAATTATCTCCTCTTCTTTTTCCTTAATCTTTTTTTCTATTAAAGAAATATCCATAGACTCAACTCCCAAATAACAAAATAATTGCATTTAATAATATTTCTTTTAACCTCCTGATAAAGCTAAAAAGAGGTAAACTTCATCCTGGTCTGTTAATTTAACTTTTTCTTGGTTTCTAATTTTAGTGCCATTAATATAAATAACTAACTGTTCATTTACTCTTTCCCCATCAGTAAAGATTAAATCAGCCAGTGCACCATTTTTTTGCTTCCCTAATTTAACTAACAGATCATTTAATGTCGCTTCAGCAGTTAAGTTAATGCTGCCTTTATTATCGCCCCAGGCCAACTTAAATACCCCAAAAAATTTTACTTTAACTTCAATACTTTCTTCAGCAGCCATCTAATCCTCACCTCAGTAATTTAAACCGGAACTGATAAAGTTTCATCGATTATTTTTTCCGGCAAAATCCAGTCTAAAGCCACAGGATTTCCTCACTGTAATATCCAATGGTAACTTAATCGATTTTTTAGCTATTTGGGGGTTTTTAAGCCTATTTAATATTGCCCGGGCTGCCAGTTGCCCCATTTCATAATTGGGATACTTTAGGGTAGTTAAAGGAGGGTGATAATACTCACCTCCAGGAGCATTATCAAATCCAGTGACTGCAATATCCTCTGGCACTGATAATCCATTATCCCGAACAGCACTTAAAGCTCCTAAAGCCATGGTATCGGTACCCACAATAACAGCCGTCGGTTTATCTTCCGTACCTAATAACTCCTTCATAGCCATATAAGCTCCATTCATAGTCCAGTGACCACTAATAATATAATTCTCTTTAAACTTTAAACCCGCCTCTTCAATAAATTCTTTATATCCAGCAATCTTTCTCTGAGTAGCTGTGGTGGTTGCTAGCCCTGTTATAAAAGCTATTTTATCATGTCCAAGCTTATGAAGATGATAACAGAGCAGCTGTAGTCCTTCTTTCTCATCTGCCAGC
Organism: Halanaerobiaceae bacterium; assembly: GCA_003553485.1. GTDB lineage: Bacteria > Bacillota > Halanaerobiia > Halanaerobiales > Halarsenatibacteraceae > T1SED10-84. The sequence goes on from PWEJ01000151.1 coordinate 15,892, forward strand.
ACCTGATCTACCTTATCATCTTCAATTTCTCTATTGATCAAACAGACTGCTAAATCATTACTGATATTCTCTACAGGCGGGGTTTCACCACTTCCTGTTACAAAAATCGCTCCATCTACCATGGTATTCTGCAATATTTGACAATAATGAACTTCCTGTTGAAAATCATCATCAGAATTAAAAAGCACCGTATTATAGCCATTGTCTGCTAATTCCTCATGGGCTCCCCGGGTCATCTCAGCCATAATGGCATTGGTAATATTAGGCACTATAATGGCAATAGACTTAACTTTATTTGAACGCAAAGCCTGCGCTACTGGGTCGGGATCATATCCTAACTCATCTACTGCTTCTAAAACAATTTTCCGCGTCTCTTCTTTAACTGTTTCTGGATCATTTAAGGCTCTAGAAACAGTAGCCACAGAAACTTTAGCCAGTTTTGCCACATCTTTAATAGTTGGTCTTTTCATCTCTTTCCCCTCATTAAAGTTCTTTTAGTGATTTTAATAATCAATTATCTGCTAAAACTTTAGCTAATGCATAATAACCTTTAGCCGCCGTTTCTAATTCAGCTATCTCAACATATTCATTGGTGGTATGGGCTCTCTCTTCTAATCCAGGTCCATATCCTAAAGTGGGAATATTATGCCTGCCAGCTGACATGCTACCATTAGTACAAAAAGAGTAGGTGCCCAGACTGTTTTCTAATCCAGCCTTTTTTAAAGCTTGAGAAGCTGCCACTACAAATTTTTCCTGAGGAGAAAAATACCAGGCTGGAGCAAATTTAGCTGCTGTAATCTTTTGTCCTGTATAGGTAGTAAGTTGAGCCTGGGCAAGCTCAAGAGAAAATTCCCAATCATAAGCTTTCATATCAGCAGTTATCTGTTCTTTAATATCTGTCAGTAATGAATCTGCAGTTTCTTCTCCCACCAGCCTTCTATCATAGGTGACCAGGCATTCTTCAGGTAAGACAGAGAGCCCGGGATAAGGTTTAGAAATAATATCTGTTAAAACCATAATTCCTGCTCCCAAATTTTTATCTCTGGGAGGTTCTAAGTTAGCTATTTGTTCTATCCACTTTAACATTCCAGTGACAGCATTACAGCCCACTTCAGGGCTGGAAGTATGAGCACCTTCCCCTCTTACTTGCAGTTTCAGTTCAGCTCTACCTCGCTGTCCAATATTAAGCTTTCCCCCGGTGGATTCACAGATAATAACCAAATTGGGTTGATGGTTATCCAGGACTGGAGCAAAGGCCATACCTTCCTGCACCTCTTCACCTACTGAACCGGAAATAACTATATCTCGTTTTAATTTATTCCTGCTAATGGCTTTGAGGGCGTAAATCAGAGCTGCTAATGCCCCTCTCATATCACTGGCTCCTCGGCCATATATCCTGTGGTTTCTCTCACTGGCTATAAAGGGATCACTTTCCCATTTTTCCTTATCATTAACCCCTACTGTGTCTAAATGGCAGTCAAATAACAGCGGGGAAAGCTCTGAATCTTGCCCAGGAATCACTGCGGTAATATTACCAAATTGGTCAACGGCTATATTGCTAAACTCCATATCAGTTAAAATCCTTTTTAGTTTAGCGACCAGCTGCCCCTCTTCACCAGAAAGTCCCCTGCAGGAAATGAGCTCCTTAGCCAGTCCAACTAATTCTCTGCGGGAAACAGACAGAGTTAAATCCTTATTCAATATAATCCCCGTCCTCTTTGAGCCAATCAGCCGCCAGCTGAACAGCTTCCACAATTTGCTTATAACCTGTGCAGCGACATAAATTTCCTGAAATAGCTTCTTTAATCTCTTTAACTCCTGGCTCGGCATTACGTCGTAATAGAGCTAAGCTACTCAAAACCATGCCCGGGGTACAATAACCACATTGAATCGCCCCTTTTTCGATGAAAGCCTGTTGGAGAGGGTGTAATTCTTCCTCTTTATTAGCAGCAGTTAATCCTTCAATCGTTAATACTTCTTTACCCTCAGCCTGGCCCACCAAAACTAAACAAGAATTTACTGGCTCACCAGCTAAGAGAACAGTACAGGCTCCACATTCACCCACTCCACAACCTTCTTTGCAACCAGTAAGGCTAAAACCCTCTCTAAGCAAATCCAATAACCGCCAATTGGCAGGAACAGTACGAGAAACTTTTTTATGATTAATGGTTAAATTGACTTCTATTTCTTTCATGATATCTCCCCCAGCGCTTGAGCAATAGTTCTACTAACTAAAGTCTGGATTACAGGTTCTTTGTAAGAAGTAGACCAACGATATCCGCTGCTAGCTATCATCTGTTCGGCCACCTCTTTTGCCACTTGATCAAGTACTTTTTGCTCGGGTTTTTCTCCCTTCAAAATCTCTTCCGCCTCTTTTAACCTCCTGATACTAGGTGTGACAGAACCTGTGGCCAGAGAGAAGTCTGTAACTCTTCCCTGCTCATTTAATTTTATTATTGCAGCTACACTCATACGAGAAATAGCTAAAGCTTTACGGCGCCCTAGCTTCATAAAGGCGGTAGCACTACCTTCTTCTGGCAACGAAAAACAAATATTTGTTAACACTTCCTGAGGTTGGCGGGCTGTTTGATAGGGGCCCGTTAGAAAGTCAGCAAGTGACATTTGGCGTTCCTCTCTTAAAGAGGTCAATTTCACCTCAGCCTCTAATGCTACTAAAGGAGGAACAGTATCAGCACAGGGGGCAGCATTACAGATGTTTCCTCCCAGAGTGCCTCTAGTTCTAATCTGAGGAGAGCCAATAGCTCTTACTGCCTGTTGCAAAAATGGAATTTTATCTGTGAGCTTATCCTGTTTGTCTATCTCGGCATGGGTAACCAAAGGGCCTAGGTTAGCCTCTTTAGCTGTTAAATCAATTTTTTTTAGTTCTCCTATGTTGCTAATATCAACAATATGCTTTACCTTTTCAGGCATGTTATCACTGCGAAGAGCTACCAGCAAATCTGTTCCTCCTGCCAGCACTCTAGCCTGAGGACCATAGTTATCTAGCAGCTCCAAAGCTCCCTTTAGTTCCTGAGGTCTATGGTAATTCAGCTGTCTCATTATTTTCCATCCTTTCTAGATAACATCCGGCCTAATTTAACTCGTTCTAGATTACAGGGTAGCTCTCTCAATCTCCGTCCACTGGCCTGAGCCACAGCATTAGCTATAGCCGCAGGATGAACTTCACAGGCAGCTTCACCTAAACTTTTAGCACCATAAGGACCATACTCATCAGCAGTTTCTACAATAATAGCTTCCATCTCTGGAACATCTAAGGCTGTCGGTATTAGATATTCATCAAGGTTTAAGGTTTCAACCTTTCCTTCTTCTGTCACTACCTCTTCTAAAACCCCCATTCCCTGCCCCATAGCTATACCACCATATATCTGCCCTAAAACAGCATCAATATTAATAGCCGTTCCCACATCATGGGCAGCAGTTAATTTCTCTACCTCTACCATTCCAGTTCCCTGGTCCACTAAAACTTCTGCTACTACAGCTGCCCAGGCATAGGTAGGGAAAGCCTCACCTTGATTATTATCATGATTAAGGCGAGCAGGTCCGGGATTAAACCAGGCTAACTCTGTTAATAAAACTCCAACAGCCTTAGCCTCCTGTACTAACTTTTCATAACTTATCCCCTGTTCTATATTGTCCTTTTTAAAGATTCTTTCGTTCTCCAGCAAAAGATTCTCTGGTTTTTCTTCTAATAGCTCACCGGCCAGGTCTAGCATTTTTTTCTTAACTTTATCTGCAGCCATTTTTACAGCTCGCCCTCCTATCATCGCTCCTCGGGAAGCCACAGTAGGACCTCCATCAGGGATAATAGCTGTATTTACATTAGGGTAATTTATTCTTCCAATGTCAATTCCTAAAGTCTCGGCAGCTATCTGGGCATGAGCTGTTTTTAAACCCTGACCATTTTCTGATAATCCTGTTATCAAGTTCACACTACCATCACCCTGGATTGACAGCAAAGCGCCGGTAGCATCTAGAGCCTCTCCTCCTAAGCCTGCTCCACGAAAGGATACAGCTAAGCCTATTCCTTTACAGATCTCCCCCTCCTGCTGAGAATATTTTTCTCGTTTTTGATGAAAGTCAGTCTTTTCAACTACTTCCTCAATCATCTCAGCTAAAGGAGCAGGTATCTCCTCTCCTAAAGGCTGACTGGAAGGTGTTGTATCTCCTGGTCGTAGCACATTTTTTAGACGAAACTCTACTGGATCCATATCCATTTCTTCAGCTAGTTCATCCATCAACGATTCTATGGCAAATATATTCTGGGGAGAGGAAAATCCTCGCATAGCCCCTCCATAAATTGTGTTGGTATAGACTCCCTTAACACTGGTTTTAATATGGTCTAAAGCATAGGGGCCGGTAGTATGAATAACGCAGCGCCAATTGGTAAACTGAGACTGCTTATTGTAACCACCACTTTGGGCAATTACTTCGGTTTCCATAGCTACAATCTCGCCATCTTCTTTCAAACCCACTTTATAATTAAAACGATAGGGGTGTCTTTTAGAACTTTCCAGCATCGATTCTTCACGGCTTAAAACTATTTTGACGGGTCTATTGAATTTCTGAGCAGCTACAGCAGCTCGAGCACTTAAACGAGAGGCAACTTCATCTTTACCCCCAAAGGTCCCACCAATAACGCTCTGCTCGATGGTGACCTGATTTAACGCCCACCCCAAAGCGCCTGCTGTATGGTCCCGGACATAAAAGGGATTTTGAATTGAACCGTAGACTGTCATTCTTTCCCCGCCATAATCAGGGACAGCTACCACTGCCTCTGGTTCCAGGTAAGCATGCTCTACAAATTGAGTCTGATAAGTTCTCTCAATGATCTTATCGGCCTCAGCCATACCTTTTTTTACATCACCTTTTCGCAAATTATGCCGACTATTTAAAGCCACATTATCAGGGTGTTCGGCATGAATTACCGGGGCGTCCTCAGCTAATGCATCATCAATAGTCTCAACCACTGGCAAGGGGTTATACTCTACTGACACCGCCTGCTGACCTTCCCAGGCAGCCTGCCTATTTTCTGCCACCACTAAAGCTACACCATCACCAGGATATCTGACTTTATCGCCAGTGAGAACTCTAAAATGTCCAAACAACTGATTTTCTCCCGGTACATCCTCAGCTGTCAACACAGCTAACACTCCTGCTACAGCTTCTGCTTCAGCTGTGTTGATTTCAACTATTTCTGCATGAGGATACTCGCTATAAACAGTACAGGCATATAACATATTTTCAAACTCTAAATCAGCACCATACTCTGCTTTCCCCGTCACTTTTTCCTGCAGGTCAATTTTATTGATTTTTTTATTAATATATTTAAAACTCATGGGAACACTCCCTTAAAATATCACTAACTAACAGTAAATTGTAAAATTCTTATTCATCACGGTGCAAAAATGATAAAAAGGCATCACAATGCAGACATTGAAAGTCATCTTCTTCCTTGTCTTTATGCTCTTTTTCAACACATTCTGGGCAATAAACATAACCACAGGTTGGACATTCTAGGATTTCTTTTTCCTTATCGAGCTCTTTTTTACAATGTTTACACTTTTTAGCCACTTTAGCCCAACTCCTTTAGAATTTCTTAATATTTTTTACTCCCATTTCATTAAATAACGATGAACATCAGGGTTTTCTTCTGCTTTTTTCATGGTATCCATAAGATCAGAAAATGCTGCTTCCTTCAAATTGAATTTACTAAAATCAATCATTTCAGCGCTTATTATACGAGCGGCTTTGCGAAAACTCTCCTGGTCATGTCTAATACTACCTGTCAAATTAATTTCTTTATAATGGATTAAATCTAAGTTAATCTCTCCGCTATCAACATGAAGAGGAGCGTAAATAACCACGTTACCATTTTCCACTACAGCCTCTAGACACTGGTTAACAACATCTACACCACCAGCTGTATAAAAGATATTCTCTGGACCGAATCCGGCTGTTCTTTCTTTAACTTCCTCAACCCAGTCTACTTTGCTAGGATCCAGTACCGCATCTGCTCCCATCTCTTTCGCCAGTTGCTGTCTTTTTTTATTCAATTCCAGCACCACTACCTGCTGCCCTCTTAATTTTAGTAATTGTAGACCTAGCAACCCCATAATGCCAGCACCAATAATTATTGAAGTATCTGTCGGTTCAATATTAACTCTCATCTGGCTTCTGGTTAGGCAGGCAATTGGTTCTGCTAATGCAATATAGGCAGGATTAACCTTCTGCTCTATTTTATAAACTTCGTAGTCTTTGGCAATGACATACTCACTAAAACCTCCTGGTCCCCAGACTTCATCTTTGGAGATAGGTTTAAAGTTTTCTACACAGTGATTATCCAATCCTTTTCGACAATAATAGCAGCTATTGCATCGTTCAAACTTAGCAACTGTTGCCTTATCTCCCGGTTTAAAACGATCTGCTACCGATTCCCCAGCTTTTACAACTTCTGCCGATATTTCATGCCCTCCGCTGAAGGGAAATTGAACATCCTCTAATCCTTGAAAAATGTGTCTTTCCCAGGTGCAAAGACCACAATACTTTACCTCAAGCAGTACTTCATCGCTTTCTAGTTCTCTAATTGGCTGCTCAATAACTTTATATTCTCCTGGCTCAGTAAAGATAATCTGTTTATTCTTCAATTTTTATTCACCTCCAAAATTAAAATTCCAAGAGGACTTTTATTTCCTCTTTGGCCAATAAGCTTTCAAAACCTCGCTCCCAATCTTTAATATCTAGTAACGAAGTAACTAAATCACTGACAAATATTTGTTTAGCAGCTAACATATTTAAAGCATTCTCCCAGTTAGCCCAGCGATGGCAGAAAACCCCGTTTATTTGTAATTCTTTATAGGCAATTTTCTCAAAAACTACTTCTATCGGTTCTGGGTTCATTCCCACTTGAATAAGTTGACCTTTTCTTTTAACAGCGTCTAAAGCTGTATTAATCCCTCCAGCACTACCGGAGCATTCAAAGACCAGATCATATTTTTCCGGCTGCACTTGAGAAATGACTTGCAGCCCATTATTTTCTGCCACCTGCAAACGCTTCTCATCCCCTTTAGCTCCGATGATATCAAGCTGACAGTTATAATTTTTTATTGTTTTGCCTGCTAAAAGCCCCATGGGACCTGGTCCAATAATCAAAACTTTATTAAAGGGCTTTAAATTGGTATATTCAAGGGCATGGAGAATAGAAGCTAAGGGCTCAGTCAAGGCTGCGTCCTTTAGACTAACTTCCTCCGGTACTAAGTGTAAATAGTCTGGATTAACATATACATATTCAGCAAAAGCCCCCTGCTTTTCAAAACCTACAGACTGCCGGTGAGAGCAAAGATGATATTCCCCCTGCTGGCAGAAGTCACAACATTCACAGGTCTTATAGGTGTGCTCTGCTGTTACTCGCTGTCCTGGCTGCCAATCTGTAACCTCTTTTCCACAACTTTCAATGAAACCACTAAATTCATGACCCATTACCCCAGCTAAATCGGAAATATCAAAATGGCCAGCATAGGCATGGAGATCCGTTCCACAAATTCCAGCATATTTTACTTTCACTTTGACTTCTCTGGCTTTAGGTTCTCTTTCGTTTATTTCTGCTAAAGCAAAAGTTTTTTCTCCCTCTTGTGCCTCTATTAATGCTTGCATTTGATCACCTCTAAAACTATATTTTCATTCCCACTCTTAATTTAATATTATATTTCATCATTCTTTTTTCTCTGGTTTTGATAATAAAGTTTTTGTCTTGTATAAAAAAAGTTATCTTCTTTTAAAGCTACTGTAACTATTTTGCCCAGTGGAACTTCAGACAGGCCAAAGGGGTTTCCTCTTCCTAAACTTATATCCCCTCCTACAAATATTCCGGAAAAGTTAAGAAATAGTTCATCAAGAAGGCCTGCCTGCATTAATTGCCAGACATACCGCGATGGTTCAATTAAGACTCTATTTATCCCAATCTTTTTTAAAGCTGCTAAAAAATTCAAGTGACATTCTCCTGATTTTTGAGCTGAGCTATGAATTACAAAAAGTTTATCCCGACTAAATAATTCCTTAATTTCCATCCTGCCCTGAAGAATATCCTTTAAATTTATTTTCTTAAAGGAAAAATCTAATGCTGCTTCTAATTTTGTTAAACTATCTGTAAAAGTATAAATCCAGGTAGGAAAAGCCAGGTGGTGATAGATTTGATGCTCGGCTGGCAGATTCTCTCCAGATCGGGTGATGATGATATTGACAGGCTGCTCGGTTTTTTTCTTCAGTTTAGAGGTCCTAATTTGCACTAAATCACGGTCATAAACAGCCCCTGTCAGATCAGGCTCGGCAGCTAAAGTGCTTCCTCCTAAGAAAACCGCATCAGCGTAAGTTCTATAAACATTAAGCAACCAGTAATCCGCCAGGGCACCGGTAGAATTTAACCAGTTAGCCCGGGCAATTAAGGTGCCATCTTGCCGATCAGGAAACGCTATTTTCCCATCTAATGAACTGACATAGCTAGCCCATAACTGAGGCCTCTTTTCTGGCAGAGGAAAAAGATAAAAATCTCCCTGAGCTTCTTTTATCTTTTGGGGGGTGGAAAACCCATCCACTGCTTTCTCTAGCAATTTCTGGTTTGTAAATATTCTCTTTAATTTTATCTTTTCACCTGGGAAATCCTGATATTTAATAGTATTATCCACCATCAACAATAACCTCACTAATTTAATTGTATTTTACTTTAGTCAATAATTTTTCCTGATGTTGATATTTTTCATATAACTGATTATAATATTTTTTTTGCTCTAATTCAGGAATAACATTATTGCTGGCAAATCGGTCCAGTATATTTTTCCAATCAGCAATAGCTAAATCACCTACCGCTCTTGAAGCTATTAAACAGGCTCCCAGGTCAGCCCCAGCCTCCGGGATGTGTCTTACCTTTTGCTGACAAAAGTTAGCGATAATTTTTAAGAATAATTCACTTTGGGTACAACCACCACAAATATTTATCTCCTGGGGTAGCTTATCCTGAGAAAAATGAGCCCGAGCTAAGCGAAAGGCTATGCTTTCTAATAATGCTCGGTATAAATGGGGATACCCCTGGTTTATTTGCCAGTTTAACAATAAAGCTCCAGTCCCTAATAATCCTGATGCCTGCCGGGAGCGAAAATCAGGATAAAATAACGGAGGTGATTCTGATAAGACCAAATTAGCAGCAGCTTTATTCAACTCTTCTAACCCTCTATTAAAGGTTCTACTAAGTTTTTCTAAACTTTCTCCACAGCTCAAGACTTTGGTGAGAAACCTGGCTCGGCCTGCTTTGAAGTGAGGCTTATTAATATAATTATCCACAGAGCTATCAAGCTTTATATAGGTAGCTGAAGTGCCTAAATAGATTAAAGCCTGCTCAGGATTATAGGTTCCACTCCCTAACAAAGTAGCAAAAGAATCTCCTGTACCAGTAATAACCGGGACCCCCGCTGGTAACCCGGTCTCCTCAGCTACTTTTTTAGTAACACCACCAGCAATCTTAGCTGCTCCCTGCGGAAGGGGGAAAAGTGATTTAGCTAATCCTAATTTCTCTAAAACTGGCTCGGCCCAACTATTATCTTTAGGATTATAAATTTCCCCTATCATCAGAGCAGAATCCTTATCTAAGGTTTTCTCTCCTGTCAACCTATAGACCAAATATCCATGGGGGGAGAGGACAGTATCTATTTCCTGGAAAAGAGAAGGTTTTTGCTGAGCTAGCCAACAGATAGTAGGCAGAATATTTTCAGTGCTGACATTTAGTCCCAACTCTCTCTGTAAATATTCTGCTTCTTCGCTGGCCCTATTATCAATATGGAGAATTGCTTCCGGCAAAACCTCCCCCTGATTATTAAGAGCGGTAAATACTGGCACTAGCCCCGTTAAGCCGATGGCCTTTATATCTTCTTTATCTCCTGGAATTTCCTGCCACAGATCAGACAATAGGTCTTGCAAGTTATCCCACCAAAATTTTTTTGGCTCATGAACTGCCCGGCCAGGGGCTTTTGATTTTATCTGATATTTTTTGCTTTTTCTAGCAAAAAAATCACCTTCTTTAGATAGAAGAGCCACCTTCAAACTAGAGCTGCCAATATCTATTCCTAAATAATAATCTTCCGCCATAATTATTTCTCTCCTAGAAATCTATTACTATTCGATAGTTCTCAGGTTCTTCCATTTCTTGAAAGGCTAATTCTATATCAGTAAATCTTATTCTCTTGCTAATCAAATCCTGAAATTTTTCACCTTCGCTCTCTAAAATATCGACGGCTTTAGCAAAACTTTTTTTAGTATGCTTGGTTACGCCTGTCAGATAAACTTCATCATAGTGAAGTAACGAGGGAGAGATCTCTAATTTCCCCTCGGATCTCACAGAACCATAGACCACCAATCTTCCATTAAAACCTAAGCATTCTACTCCCTCTTGTAAGGCCGCAATATTACCAGCAGTAAATATGACCGCATCTACTCCCCTTCCTTGAGTAAATTTTTGACAATATTCTACCACATCCTCAGCAAAGGGGTTTACTGTTGCCACTTCCAGGTTTTTAGCAATATGATTACGACGGTAATCATTAGGTTCACTTACTATAACTGAAACTCCCAATCTTTTTCCTAAAATTGCATTGAGATATCCCATTATTCCTGCTCCAATAACCAATAAGCTATCGCCAAAATTCAACTGAGCCCTCTCAATGCTACGCACAACACAGGCTAGTGGCTCTGCTAAAGTAGCTGTATCTTGATAGCTAAGATTATTAAACTTGTTTACTTCATATCCATAGGCGGTAATATATTCAGCAAAACCTCCGGGACCCCAGAGGCCTGAAGAGTCTTCTCCGGCATTTTCACAAAGATGATCATCTCCTCGGCGACAGTAATAGCACTCTCCACAGCGGGTCAATTTTGCTACAGCAACCTGATCGCCAGGTTTTAAATCCTGATATATTCCAGCCCCTACCTCCTCAACAACTCCATATATTTCATGGCCGCCGGCAAAGGGAAAGGCTGTTGAATCTTCGTTATGATACATTTTATTCTCCCAGGTACAGAGACCGCAGGATTTTACTTTGACTAAAACTTTATTTTCAGCTAACTCAGGCATCTCTTTTTCTTCCAGTCGTATATCCTTAGTTCCATGCATTATCGCTTGTGTTATTTTTTGTTTCATAAATTATTCCTCCTAAATTAAGCAAAATATTGCATAACATCAGCAGCACTTTTATTATCATGAATAATTTCCTTTAATGCCCTGGTCATAGCAACTGTATCATCAGCACCCCAGATATTTCTGCCAATAGCTACTCCAGCTGCCCCTGCTTGCATTGCCTCTTCAATTGAGGCTAAAAAATCCTGTCTCTTATCTGTTTTAGCTCCACCTAGAATAACTACTGGCACAAATGTATTCTTTAAAACTTCTGCATAATCATCAGTATATTTAGTTTTGATAAAGTCTACTCCCAGCTCACTGGCTATCCTAATACCTAAAGCAATATTAGCAGGAGTATCCAGCTCTGGATCGCTATCAAAGCCACCAGGTACCATCTCACCTGCAACAGGCAGGTGCCATTTTCGAGCTTGATTTACCACTTCAGCTACAGCTGGTAAGGTGAGCTCTTCCACTCCTTCTCCAGGAGCTCCATTTACCATAACAGCATCTGCTCCTAACCTGATAGCATCCTCTACTCCATAGGCCAAACGACTTTCATGACCTCCCCCTAAACGAGTGGGAGGAAGATCAAGGCGTAAAATAAGGCCTAAATCCGCCAGTTCTTCGGCATGTCTTTCAGCAAAACCAGGGTTAGCTAAAACAGCATCAGCTCCTCCTTCTTTGATATCTCTAATAGCCTGCTTGGGATCTATCAAGCCAGGAATTTGTTCTGAATAAGTCCCATGATCCATAGCTACAATCAACGACTTACCATCTGCTTTAATTATCTGTCTCAAGTTGCGAGTTTTGCTCATTTTTTATTACCTCCAATTTTTTGTTGCTGTATAAATTGCCAGTTATTTTGCCTGTAATTTAATTCTCTCTTGCCAATGTAACAAAATTTTAATCAATAAGACAGAGACCGCCATTCCCGATTCCGCAAATATTTAGTTCCTGCTCTTTCACTTAAATCTTCTGCAATTTTTTGAGCTTTTTTAAGCACATTTTTTTCATCGGCCTTTAAAAGTTCATTATCCTTAATTACAATCTCACCATCTACTACCACAGTCTCCACATTCTGAGGGCTAGAAGAATATACTAAAGTGGAGACGGGATTGTGTAGTGGAGTGGCAGTGGCTGTTTTTTGAGGATTAAACAAAAAGAGGTCGGCCTTTTTCCCCTTCTCTAAAGAGCCAATTTCATCTGCCATACCCAAGGCCTTGGCAGCATCTATGGTTGCCATTTCTAAAACCTTTTCCGCCGTAATTACGGTGGGATCCAGTTTATCAACTTTATGGAGCAGAGCTGTAATCTTCATTACCTCAAGCATATTATTAGTATTATTGCTGGCAGCCCCATCGGTAGCCAGGCCTACATTTAAACCATTGCTAACCATCTCTGGTATAGGAGCCACGCCTGAAGATAAGTACATATTGCTGACAGGATTATGAGAAACCCCCGCATTAAAATAACGGGCCATTCTAATATCTCTATCTGTAAGATAAACACAGTGTACCATTAAAACATCTGGACCTAAAATTTCTAACTCTTCTAAAACATCAATATCAGAACTACCATGCAGCTTTTCCGTTGCTTCTCTATCAAAGGGTGTTTCAGAAATATGAACTGCTATTTTACTATTATATTCTTCAGCCAATCTTTTGCTCATAAGTAGAGAATCTTTGGTACTTAACCAGACAGCTCCAGGGGCAATCCATACTTTAATCCGACCTTGCTGCTGGTTATGGTAAGCAGAAAATAGGCGCTGGCAATCTTTTTCTATATCCTCAGTTTTTTCAGCTAACTCTCTGGGAGTACCATATTCGAAGCCGTTATCCATATAGCCGCGAGCTAAAATTCCTCTTATTCCTAATTTGCCAAAGGCCTTAACAACACCATCAGCCACACCAGGTTCAGGATTAGCATGCATATAATCCAGGACAGTGGTGGTGCCACTATGTAAACCATCTAAAGAGCCCACCATCGCTCCGTAATAGGCATCCTCGGCCGTTAAATTAGCAGCACTGGGGAACATAGCTTTGACCAACCAATCTGAGAGAACATTATCATCTCCCAACCCTTTAATCAAGCTTTGAAATAAATGGTTATGAGTATTTATCAATCCCGGAAAAACATAGCGACCCTCTCCTGCTATAACCTCCCTGGCATCAGCCTCTTGCAGCTCTGCTGCTGGCAATATTTCCGCTATTTTACCATCTTTTATTGCCAGAGAGTGATCTGCCAAGATCTCTCGAGCAGGATTTAAAGTAATAATTGTAGCATTTTTAAGCAAAATATCATACATTCATAACTACCCCCCTTTAATAATAATGCTATTGAAAGATTTAATAGTAATATTCTATAACCTGTGCCACCCCTGAATTGTCATTGGTATCGGTAACCAAAAAAGCTTCTTCTTTAAGTTTTGCTGTAGCATTTTTCATAGCTATACCAAAATCAGCTTCCCTAATAATTGTCAAATCATTGCTGGCATCTCCAAAAGCTATAATGTTATGCCAGCTAATTTCTTGTTTCTGTAAAAGTTCCTTTACAGCAGCAGCTTTATCCATCTCTCCTGGCAAAGCCTCTAATACCGGTGAATTATGGAGATAATCGATATAATACTCAGGATATTTCTGTCGCCAGAAATTCAGGGAACTAGTTTTAAACATTACTTTATATATATTGCTTTTCATGATTATAGACCTCTTTGTAATTTGAGGCAGCTCATTATCAGCACCAGGATAATCTTTTAGAACACCAGGCCGAAAAGATTTTTCTGCCAGCCAATCTTCTTCAGTCTCATAGGTCAGAGTAGCTATATTACCCTCTTTTTCAAGCCTGTTCTGCACTTTAGTGATAAATTCTAAACTCAAAGGAGTGCTCTGTTGAATTAAAGATAAAGTATTATTGCCAACTTTATAACTTAATAGTCCGTTAAAACAGAGCAAATAATCAATTTTATTTAATAAATTTTTATAACTTTTAACCAAGCGAGGGGGTCTAGCAGTAGCTATAATTAAAGGAATCCCCTGCTCTTTAATGAATTGTAAAGCCTGTAAATTTTTTTCGCTGATCTCATTTTCATCACTTAAAAGAGTCCCATCTAAATCAATAATTATTGCCTTAATGCGGGATAATGCCGGTAGCTTCTCTCTTTTATCCACCGTAAAGTCATCAGCCACCTTTCTCTTGATAATTTAATTTCCAGTAACTAAAGAATGGTATATTTAATTCAGTTACTTTTTCCGCTTCTTTCATTAACAGGGTCTGTATTCTATCAGCTGATTTTTGCAAGATCTCTCTTTCCCTTAATAAATTCAAAGACTTTAATTGCTGATAGCTATATTCAGACATAACTACAGTTAATTCCCGGTCTTTTGCCAGAGGTTTATCTGAGAAACAAATTTGTTGTAGTCTTTTTCCCTTAGGCTCTCGAAAATCAATTATATATTCCAACTGGGAAAATAAATGGAAACGATATATTTGTAAATGTGGCTCTTGCCAGGCTGGAGAAATAACATAATCTTGTTCAGAGTAGGCTTCTTGAAACATACCATAGCTATATTCAATTATTTTTTTGATCTCTATTCCCTTTAATTTAACGGTCACCAAAAAGTCTCGATAAGGAAAAAAGTTAATAATATCTTTCCGGGTCAGATATTTCATCTCAGTACTGGTAAAATCAGGGTTAACTGGAGCCACCGCCGACAGTTCTGCCGAACTGTTTTGCAGTTGTGTATAATGAAGAAAATCAATTAGTATATTTTTTTTTAGGCAAAAGTCCTTCACTGCTTCTGTTATTACAATTGGTTTTGATAAAGCACAAAGTTTTTTCTGCTGCCAGTCAGCCAATGCTTTTTGGGCTGATTTTAAAAGCGGAGCAAAATCCGGGGCTGGTTTTTGTTTTTCTGTTGAAACAATCTCAGCCCGACAGCTAAATTGCCGCGGAGAAATATTATTCTCCTCTAAACTTTCAGCCTCCTCTTTCACAGTAATACTTATAAAGTTTTTTGCTCCCTGTCCTGGTTGAACTATTAGACAGTTATTGATGAAAGTATTATATAATTTATGCTGATGAGAAGTAAGAATAATATCGATCTCTGCAAATTTTTCAGCTAAATAAACAGCCTTATTCTCCTTAGATTTAGCCAATTCTTCTCCGCTTTCGGGATTCTTTTCTAACCCCCCATGATAAGCTACAATTATAAGGTCTGGTTGATAGGTTGCAGATAATCTCGGCAATTCTTTTTTTAATAATTCAGCTTCATCGATATATTGAAGCTGGTCAGCAAAGAGGGTTGGTTTTTCAAAATAAAGTGCTCTATTGCTTAAGCCAATTACTGCTATTTTTAGCTCTTGATGTTGAAAAATTTTATACTTAGTAAATAGGGGGTGGTTATCTTTTTTATTAACAATATTAGCAACCAAAAAAGGAAAGGGGGCTTTTTCTGACAAAGCTATTAGTCTTTCAAGTCCATAATCAAAGTCGTGATTACCTGGCACAAACCCCTGACAGCCTAGTTCTTCCATAACATGTAACCAGGGGTGTTCATTTTCTCTTTCTGTCAGAGAATAATAATGAGCCAAAGGACTTCCCTGCAAGGCATCACCTAGATCAAAATAAAGATAAGGAATGTTCTTTGCAGT
Organism: Halanaerobiaceae bacterium; assembly: GCA_003553485.1. Classification (GTDB taxonomy): domain Bacteria; phylum Bacillota; class Halanaerobiia; order Halanaerobiales; family Halarsenatibacteraceae; genus T1SED10-84. Next base: position 31,721 of record PWEJ01000151.1, read on the forward strand.
TAAAGAATTTTGGTAACTCTTTATTCCTGCTAACCCTGCTTTTTGATTAGTAACCGTATAGTTTCCATGTATATCGCCTGTTGCTATAATCTTGAACTCATTAGTTGTTTCTAGCAAGGAAAAACTCCCTTCAGCTTATAACAGAGCAAGCTCCCGGCTCTAATCCGGAAGCTGCCCTGTTAGTATAGTTATTTACCAATCTAAAATTGCTTCTACATCACTGCGAGAAGCTTCTAGGGCTTCTTCGGCTGTTTTTTCTCCGGAAATGAAAGAAATGAGGTGGTCATTCATCCGACTTTCAATTCTGTTAGTAGTATCTTCTGGCCAGTTAAACCAATCAGAAAGACCTTCTTCCGCATGCTGATAAGAGAGTTCTACTAGAGGATATTCAGCAAAAAAGTCAGCCATGATGCCCTCAGGATCTGATACCGCTAAATTAGGAGTCATATAACCCATCTCTTCTACAACATAAGGCTGAGCAGTTTCAGAAACCATAAATTTGACAAACTCCCAGGAAGCCTGCTGTCTCTCATCTTCTTCAGCTAAGATGAAAATACCTGAACCACCACCTGGAGTGGAGCGAGGATTGCCATATTCGTCTTCTGCTGGCAAAAGACCAGCATCAACATCAAAAGAAGCATCTCGCTCAAAGGTAGTTAAGTTTCCAGTAGTGGACATAATCATTGAAAGATCTCCAGCCAAAAATTCTTCAGCAGCCTGTTCTCCATCCATCAAAGGCCAGGCTTCTTCTTCAAATCTTAATTCTTCCCAGTACTGAAGAACTCGCTGGCCAGGCTCTTCATCAAAAAGAACCTCTTGTGCTTCTAAATCAGCCATCTCTCCTCCAAAAGATTCTAACATAGTTTGAAACTGCCAAACATCAAAGTCCATTTGAAAAGCAATACCGCCAGAAGTATGATCAAGATTATTTAATTCAATAGCCCATTCCTTTACCTGCTCCCAGGTCTCTGGTTCTCGGGTAAATTCAATACCAGCTTCATCAAAGTGTTCTCTATTAACAAAAAGAAGCGGAGTACTTACCGCATAAGGGAAGCCATAGGTTTCATCTTCATGTTGAGTAAAGGAAAGCATTTTTTCATCCAGTTGACCAAGATCATAATTGTCTTCCTCTATATAAGAGTTTAATGAGGCAGTGTTAAAGCCTGTCCTCATAAAGTTAGTCATTGATAAGCCCATTAAAGTTACATCAGGAAGTTGACCTACTACAGCATAGGTCTGTAGCTGCTCCAATAATCCTCCATACCACCCTGGAACAGATTGATGAGAAACTTCAATATTTTCGTGTTCTTGATTGAAAATATCTATTTTTTCATCTACTGCCTGCTCCCTTTCTGCAGAAAAGACATGCCAGAATTCCAACTCAACAACCTCGGCCTGAACAGAGGTAACTCCTAGAGTTAAAACCAAAGCAATTAGCAAAATAATAACTAAAAAATTTTTCTTAATCATTTTAAACCACCTTTCTTTAATTGTGTTGATGAAAATATTTTACAAAAAAACAACTTTTTAAACCTTAAAAACTAAGCAAATTATCAACCCATATAATCCCCCCTTTAATCAATACCACTGGTGATTTGGCTTTTAATAAAGTGTTTCTGCCCAAGAATATAAACAATCAAAACTGGCAGAACTGCCAGTGTAGCAGCTGCCATGGTAGGCGCCCAGCGTACCAAAGTTTCATCTCTAAAAGTGACAATACCCAATGGCAAAGTCAATAGTTCCATATCCATTAGTACTACCAAAGGCCAGTAATACTCATTCCAGTTTTGTACTAATTGTATTAATCCTACAGCAATAACTGCCGGAATACTGGTGCGAACATAGACATGATAAAGCGTCTGCCATGAATTACAGCCATCGATTGCTGCAGATTCATCTAAACTCTCTGGAACCTGCAGGAAAAACTGTCGGAGGACAAAAATAGCATAACCCTGAGCCACCCGAGGAATTATCACTCCTCGAAAAGTATTAATCCATTCCAATTCGTTAACGACCATAAAAGTTGGTAATAATATAGCCTGAGGAGGAATCATCATTGTACAAAGTACAAAGAAAAATAATATTTCTCTCCCTTTAAAATCATAACGAGCAAAGGCGTAGGCGGCAAAAATGCCTACAAAAAGCTGGCCTAAAGTTAACATGGTAGAAACAAATATGCTATTTAAAAACCATCTGCTATAAGGGGTTTGAGCAAATAAGGTATAATAGCCATGCAGAGAAAACCTTATGGGAATCAATCCCATTATGCGCTGGTGGACTGCTTCAGGATGAGCAAGGGAAACAGCGATCATCCAAATTACTGGAACCAACAAAACTAAAGAGGATAAAATCAAGACCCCATATAAAAGTAATGTTTTAAAGTTTAGTTTTTTAAGCATTGCTTGCATTTTCTTAGCTCCTCGCTTATTGATAATGTACTCTTTCCTGCATTTTTTTAGCTACAAATAATGTCAATAGCATCATTACGATAAACAATAAAGCTGCTGCCGCGCTGGCGACTCCGGTATTAAAAAACCGGAAGGCTTCTTGCCAAACATAAAAACTGATAACATTTGTAGCATTACTGGGCCCTCCTCCAGTCATTATCTGCACCACATCAAAAACTCTAAAAGAAAATAACATGGTCATAACGAAAACAAAGAAAGTTACCGGAGTGAGAAGGGGCCAGGTGATAAATCTAAACTTCTGCCAGGCTGTTGCTCCATCGATTTCAGCGGCATCATAATAGCTATCATCGATATTTTTTAAGCCCGCTATATATAAAATCACATTATAACCAAAGGACTGCCAGATGCCTACAATGATGATAGCAATCAAGGCCGTATTGGAATAGTTTAACCAATTAGGCCCTATAATCCCAAATAAAGAAAGAAACTGATTAATAAAGCCTCTACGGGGAGCAAAAAGCAACTGGAAAGAAAGACTGGCTGCAGCAATGGAAAAAACAATAGGTAAAAAGAAAACAAATCTAAAGAAACCTCTAAAAGCACCTCTGGTCTTTTCAATTAGAATAGCATAAACTAGACCTAAAGCCACAGAAAAGGGGACCCGCCCCACTACATAAAGGAGGGTGTTGCGAATTGAATACCAAAAGAGTTCATCATTGACTAAATTCCGATAATTCTCCAACCCCAACCACTGCATTTCCCCCGTCATTAAATTCCAATCATTAAAACTCACATAAAGGGCATATATAAAGGGAGCTACAAAGAAAAATCCATATAGAATTAAAGCTGGAGATAAGTAAAAATAAGGTTCTATCTTCTTCTTGATTTTATAAAACAAGGTCATCCCTCCATAATTAATCTGGTCCTAACTATGCTAATTCTTTAACCTGTGAAGAAATTTTTTGATAAGCTTCTTTAAAGAACTCCTTGCCACCTTGTTGTGAATAAAGAGCTAAGGCAAGTCGGTCTGCTATGGCTTTGATGGTTTTTAAACCTTCAGTATCTGCAGCAGCACCTTTCTTTTTATTATCCCGGGACCAGATAGTTCCTCCATTATAGGCAAAATTACCTCCCACCACTGTAATACCATAATTATGATAAAAATTGTGGATTGCATTGATGGTAAGTTCCTGACCACCATGACGAGTCCCGCCCACTGCTATAGCTGCTCCAACTTTATCCCAAAAATAAGCTCTATCGTCTTTTAAGATATTCCAGGCTGGCCGGAGTAAATTAAAGAAACAGGCTAATTGACCTGTATAATTCATCTGATAAACAGGTGAAGCCAGCAAATAACCATCAGCTTGGTAAAACTTTTCATAAAGTTCAGCAAGTTCGCTATCTTCATTAACCAAACAGTATTTTTCCTCTTCCCTAATACATCGGTCGCAGTGAATACACTGATAAGTATTAAATTTTCTTAAAGTAATCATCTGATATTCAATTCGGTTAAATTTATCCAGCTCTTCTAGAGCAACAGCTAAGGAATGTTCCGTTGCTCCTCTCCTGGGACTGGCCGAAAGACCTAATACTTTTATGATAACACTCACCTCCTTCTAAGCATAATCACCTTCCCAACAACACATAATCAGTTTATAACAATAATAAAAAAGCAATCTACAAAGAAATATTAACAAAATTATTTTACAATTTTCTAAATTACAGGTTAAAGCTATGTTAACAATCAGTTGCAGGAAAGTTTATTTTAATGGTAACTAAGGCTATTTTTCTGAATTTTTTATAATGTAATCGTTTTTTCTGTCTATTATTTAGTTTCAACAAAGCTCTAAATATTCCTGCAAAAAAAGTGAGATTTTTTATATATTTTTAATTTATTTTGCTATTAATGTTTTATACTAAAGTTTTAACTTTATAAATAAATGATTAGTGCTGTTATAACAGTAATTAACATTGATTACTTTGGTTTGTAAAGATAATATTATTGTAGCATTTTCTCAGGGCAAACATTGATTAATATACCATAGAAAAAGACATCTTCTAAAATAACCAACTGATTATATATTTACTAATTATAGAAAAATGCAATTTAATAAAAACGATTACATTAAAAATCAGGTTTTATCTATTATATATTTTCAGATCCTAACTCAAAAAAGCCCTGTCTCTTTTGAGACAGGGCTTGAATAAGCTAAACTCTAACTTGATCTATTCTTTTTGGTTAACGATTGATTGCTATTTTAGATAACTGGATGCTGATTTTAATCACTCTACAAAATAAGCTTCTCTGGCTATAATATTTTCCCGGGGATGGTGGATTAAACCGGCAACATTATTGCTAACCCCATCAATCTGCACCTCACTATGGAGGAATAACCAGGGAGCTTCTTCCCAGATTAAAGCCATTACTTCTTCATAATAATCCAGGCGACTTTCTTCATCAGGGGTAACTCTAGCTAAATGAAGCAGTTCATCAACTCTATCATGGCCCAGATAAGAGTAGTCGTTACCGGCAGGGGCCCACTGAGATGAATGGAAAAGAGCATATAAACCATAATCAGCATCTCCTGTTACTGTACCCCAGCCCAAAAGATACATATCATGTTCAGCGTCTTCTGGGGCCTGCTCTAACATATCCAGGTAAGCAGCCCACTCTAAGTTAATTAAATTGGCAGTTATTCCTACATCAGCCAGCTGACTCTGTACCGCTTGAGCAATGGTCTCATCCATCATATAGCGGCCTGCTGGATAATGGAAGGATACCTCCAGGCCATCTTCATAACCTGCCTCTGCTAATAGCTCTCTCGCCCTATCAGGATTATACTCATATTTTTCCTGTTCAAAATAGCCAAAAATATCTGGAGATATAGGAGCATCTGAAGGCCGCCCGGCGCCATCCATGATACTATAAACAATACTTTCTTTATCAACAGCATAGTTTACAGCCTGGCGCACTCTAACATCGTTAAAGGGTTCTCGCTGGTTGTGCATGCCGATATAAATTGTCCGGAGACTGGAAGTTTCTACTACACTCAAATCTTCATTATCAGCTAGCCTCGTAGAATCTCGAGGTGGGACTCTCATAGCAGCATGTATTTCCCCGGTCTCCAGCATTACAACTCTTGTAGAGTCTTCTGGGATAATCTTAAAGGTTACCGTATCAACATAGGCCTTATCTCCCCAGTAGTCATCATTACGAGACAAAATTACTTCTTCTCCTCTAGTCCACTCTTCAAAGACAAAGGGACCGGTACCCACTATATTCATAGCAAAGTCTTCCCCATACTCCTCTACAGCCTCAGGACTTACCATGGAAACAAAGTTATGGGAAAGGTGAGCAATTATGGGAGCAAAGGGCTCTTCCATTTTTAAGCGCACAGTATAATCATCTACCACCTCAATCTCATCTATTGAGTCAATTAGAAATGAGAAGGGCGCCTCCTCTTCTATCATTCTTTCCAGATTAAACTTCACCACTTCGGCATTAAAATAAGACCCGTCATGGAAAGTGATGCCCTCTTTTAGGAATATATCAAATACTTTTCCTTCTTCATCAGCTTCATAGCCTTCGGCCAATAGAGGCACTATTTCGCCATCTTCTGTCATATCAAAAAGAGGTTCCACCACATGCAACATAACCATCGCCGCCGGAGATGAGGAAGCTTCGATTGGATCCAGCGACTCTGGATCAGTGCCGATACCAATTAACAAATCTCCACCTTCTCTAGCCTCTACTACTCCTGCAAAGGCTCCCCCTACCAATACCAGAGCAACCATAACCACCAAAAAAATCCTCCAATAAAAATTCTCCCTGCTCATTTTTTATCCTCCTCCAATTTGTTTTCCCTATTAATCTGTTAAAACCCCTTCTGCCAGAACTTAACTCAGGCAGGCTCAACCAAATCGCTTTTTTCACCTCCCTCAAATTATTTTCAGCCAGATCGGACTTTCATTAAAAAAACAAATAAATATAGTACTAATATTATTCACCATAACTGCAATTTTTCCTTCATAAACTTGATATAATTTTAAAACTATTTTATTAAAACTCTATTAGAGCCAATAAAAAACCCTTAGGAGTCCTTTTCTTGGCCTCGTAAAATATCAGCAAAGTGGTTGGGGAGAGCCGATTTTTCGATAGCCTTAGCTGTTTTCTCATAATTGTATCTTATTGTTCTGATTTCTAACGATAGTTCATCTTTCCCGACTCTTGCCAGCAAATAACAAACTGCCGGGCTATACCCACCTTCCCCCTTTTGAAAGCTTTTGGGTTTGCCAGCACTGCCATCATTGATAACCAATCCATCTTTTAAGTGCCGAATATAGGGCAGGTGGGTATGACCACAAACTAAAACATCCATTTTGGGGCCGGAAAAAAACCGGGCTAAACTGGAGGCCGGTCTATCAATAAAGAGGTATTCATTGATACGGCGGGGACTGCCATGCACCAATTTAAACTGCCAATCTGCAACTTTAAGATCTCTCTCCCCTGGTAAAGAAGCCAGAAACTTCTTATTCTCAGCTGTTACCTGTTGCTGTGTCCAGCGCAATGATTGCTGCCCTAACTCTGCTTCCTGGGGGTCCGGGTAAGCACAACCACAATCATCCCTTTCATTTCCTACTCCATCATCATAATTGCCCATCAAAGTGGGAATTTTTCTCTGCCTTATCAATTCCACAGTTTCATTTGGCCAAGGACCATATCCCACAATATCTCCCAGACAATAAATCTCCTCTGCCTGGACATTATCGATATCTGCCAACACTGCTTTCAGTGCTGGTAGATTGGCATGAACATCAGAAAAAAAAGCTATTTTTTTTATCTTATTCATCTTTTATTCTCTCCTTTGAAGGATTTTCTGCTAAATTTAGCTCAAAACTGAAGGTAGAGCCTTCACCTGGAGCACTTTTCACCTCCGGATAGCTATCATGACCTCGCAAAATATGTTTCACAATGGCCAAACCCAGACCTGTACCACCCTCCTTACGAGAACGAGCTCTATCCACGCGGTAAAACCTCTCAAATATTCGCTTCTGTTCGCTCTTGCCAATACCTAATCCGTTATCCTCTACTTCTACAGAAACACTTTTCTCAGTCCTTTTTGCTCTAATAATAACCTCGCCTCCAGGAGGGGTGTATTTAATGGCGTTATCTACCAGATTAAAAAGGGCCTGCTCTATCTGACTTTCTACCATCAATACTGGCGGAAGTTCAGAGGGGTAATCTGGAATCAATTTTATCTCCCTGGCAGCAGCTTTTTCCTGCAAACGCTGAAAGACCCTATCCAGGACTGCCACAATATCTGCAGGTGAGATCTCTGCTTTTTTGCCTTCTAGACGAGAAAGTTGTAACAAATCTTCAACTAGCTCCGACATATGATCAGTTTCTTGCCTGATGATGTTAAGAAATCTTTCTCTAATTTCAGCATCAGGTTCACTCTGCAACAGGGTATCCAGATAACCCTTTATAGAGGTGAGGGGAGTCTTCAATTCATGAGAAACATTAGCCACAAATTCCTGGCGAACTTTTTCCAGCTCTTTTAACTCTGTAATATCAGTAAAGGAAATTATTCCTCCATAATTGCCCTTCTTTTTTACTTCCAATTTACAATAGTTAACTCGCAAAACTCTTTTCTGCGGGGTTTGAACTTTGATTTCAAGCTCCTGATTGGAATCAATAATAGGATGTTCCTCTAATATCTGCAGTAGTTTGTGATGCCTAATAACCTGTGATATTTTTTGACCAGCAATCTCTTTATCGTCAGCTAAGCCCAGGTTTTTTCTAGCTGCATAATTGATCATCATTACTCTTTTGTCTTCATCAAAGGCTATTATTCCGTCTCCAACGTTAGAAAGAATAGCCTCCCGCTTGTTATTTTCAGCTGTTAATTCCTCAATCTTTTCTTTAAGATTTTCTGACATCTTGTTAAAGCTGTCTTTTAATGTTTTTAATTCCCGACTGGTGGCTTTCAACTTAAGCTGCTGACCATAATTTTCTCCACTTATATTTCTGGCCAGTTTGCTCATATCAGTCAGTGAAGAGGTAAGTCTCCCAGCAAGCCAGTAGACAATGCCAGCAATTAGAATAAAAATAATTATCATAAAGATAAAAAAGTTTTGCCGATGCTGAGCTAAAATCTCATTTATAGCCGTCAAAGAACGGGACACACGTATAAAACCTTTCAGCTCTTCTCCTTCCCATAGAGGAAAAGCAAGATAATAAAAATCCTCCTGAAGTGTATCACTATATCTACTGGCCAGTCCAACCTCTCCCCGGGGAGCATCCATCGCCTCCAATATTTCAGGTCTATCATCATGCCTATCCATATCTTCAGCTTTATTATGGCTGTCAGCAATAACCTGCCCCTCAGCTGTTATCAGTGTATACCGCCTGCCAGTTGTTTCTCCTAACTCTACCAGTTTTTCCTCCCATTGCGGGCTGATGCCTTCAGAAAAATCTATCTCATCCAAAGCCAAACTTTGAGCTTCACTGGCCAGACTTTCAACCAACTGGTTAAGATAAAATGTCCTTTGACTGCGCTGATAATAAAGGAAAAGAGCTGAAACAATCAGCAACTGCATCAAGAAAAATATAATTAACATCTGCAGTTTTAAATTAAAATCACTCCAATTCTTCAAATTTATAACCCACCCCTCTAACTGTAGTTATAAAGTCAGCAGGTATTTTGGAGCGCAGTCTTCGAATATGAACATCAACAGTTCTGGTATCACCAAAATAATCATAACCCCATATTTTATTTAATAGTATATCCCGGGTCATAACTTTATTGGGATTAGCCATAAATAATTTAAGAAGTTCAAATTCTTTAGGAGTAAGATCAATTCTTTCTCCAGCAAATTCAACCTGGTAGCTTTCATAATCCAGGCTCAAAGGTCCGGAAGCAATAATCTTACTTTTGTCTGAATCAGCTGTGGAGGTGTTTTTTTCATAAACCCGCCGGATAACGGCCCTAACCCGGGCTACCAGCTCACGAATACCAAAGGGTTTGGTTATATAATCATCTGCTCCCAACTCCAGTCCGACAACTTTATCCGTTTCTTCATTGCGAGCTGTTAACATAATAATAGGGATTTGCTGAAAACGCTTGGAGCTTTTCAATCTGCGACAAAGAGTGAGACCATCAATTTCGGGCAGCATTAAATCTAAGATAATCAAATCAACTTCTTTTTCTGCAACAATTTGTTCTGCTTCCCGACCCTCAGAGGCCTTTAAAACTTCGTATCCCTCCTGGCCTAGATTATAGCTAATAAGCTCTCTAATATTCACTTCATCATCCACTACAAGAATTTTTCGGGCCATAATCTTCCTCCTCATTTAAAGAAATCCCTTCAGGATGGCTAATTATATTATACACCAGGTGAGTACATTAATTCCAATTAATAATTTTTTCTCTCGCCAGTGGCTGCATATATGAGCTTTTCACAAATGTTGGTGGTATGGTCTCCTATCCTCTCTAAAAAACGACTAATAAAAATTAGTCTCACCGCCTGCTCTAGATTATTACAATCCTTCATCATTAAGGTTATTAGCTCTCGCAATATCATTTCATCGCATTTATCTATTTCTTCGTCCTGCCGGGCTAACTTTTCTGCTTTATCAGCATCCATTTCCGTAAAAGCCTCGAGACTCTGATGTAAACGAGATATAGCAATCTCCGCCATTTTAGGGAGATCCTCAAGGGGCTTGATCAACTTCTGTTCACCTATTTCAAGAACCATCTCAGCAATATTGACTGCGTGGTCACCTATGCGTTCCAGGTCAGTGGCAACTTTAGAGATTGCTGAAATAACTCGCAAATCAGTAGCCACCGGCTGCTGTAAAGCTGTGAGTTTTATACACTCTTCTTCGATCTCCCTCTCCATCTTATCGATTATTTCGTCTTGTTTTAGCACCTGCCGGGCCAGGGACATCTCGCGTTCCTGAAGCGCTCTTATGCTTAACTCAACTGCCTCTTCCACCCTGCTGGCCATAGTAAGAATTTTTCTATTTAAAAGATCTAACTTCTTTTCAAAGTGGGTTCTCATTTTTGTAATCCTCCTGTTAGTATTAACCAAACCTTCCAGTAATATAATCTTCAGTCCGTTGATTTTTGGGTCTTTCAAAAATTTCTTCGGTGGGGCCGTACTCCACAAGATTACCAAGCCAGAAGAAGGCAGTACTGTCAGAAATTCTGGCAGCCTGTTGCATATTGTGAGTAACAATGATAATAGTATAATTCTCCTTTAGTTCTGTGAGGAGATCCTCTATTTTGGCTGTAGCCTGGGGATCAAGAGCAGATGCAGGTTCATCTAATAGTATCACATTTGGTTTTACTGCTATCGCTCTGGCTATACAGAGTCTTTGTTGTTGTCCTCCTGATAAATCCAGAGCAGACTGGTTTAATCTATCGTTAACTTCCTCCCAGAGAGCTGCTGCTTTTAGGCTCTCCTTCACAATATCATCCAGCCTATTCTTTTCCTTGATGCCGTGAATCCTGGGCCCATAAGCGACATTATCATAGATGCTTTTGGGAAAGGGATTGGGCTGTTGAAAAACCATCCCCACTTTTTTCCTTAATTCAACTACATTATAGCCATTTTCATAAATATCTTCATCATCCAAAATTACCCTTCCTTTAACTCTAGCTTCTCTTATCTCATCATTCATACGGTTTAAAGAACGAAGAAAAGTGGATTTCCCACAACCGGAAGGACCAATCAGTGCTGTTATTTTTCGGCAGTCAATTTCCATATTTATATTTTTCAAGGCCTGTTCTTGAGCATAAAATACATTAAGATTTTCTATCTTTAATTTACAGTTTATTTCTTTTTCCATTCATATTTCCTCCTGATAAGTTATCAGTTATTATCTCCTATAGCGGCGGGAAAGTTTTTCCCGTAAAATTATAGCACTAATGTTTAAAATCAGGACCACTAAAATCAAAACCAGAGCCGTCCCATAAGCAATAGGTCGAACCCTTGAGATATCATGGTGCTGGGTGGCAAGAATATAAAGATGGTAGGGCAGGGCCATAAACTGGCTAAAGGGGGAATCGGGAAGATTAGGATACAAGAAAGCAGCTCCAGTAAAAAGTATCGGGGCTGTCTCTCCGGCTGCCCGAGCCAATCCCAGGATAGAACCAGTTAATATACCAGGTACTGCTGGAGGCAGAATGCAGGTTTTTATCATCTGCCAGCGTGTAGCACCAAGAGCCAGCGACCCCTGGCGATATGAATCAGGGACAGACTTTAAAGCCTCTTCACTGGCGGTAATAGTAACGGGCAGAGTCATTATTCCTAAAGACAATCCAGCACTTAATAGAGAAAGACCAAGGTTGAAAAAATTCACAAATATAGCTACCCCAAACATCCCAAAAACTATGGAGGGAACACCGGCCAGATTTCTGATTGACATTCGTATTAATCGGGTTAGTTTTCCCTGCTTAGCATATTCACTGAGATAAATACCTCCCAGAACTCCTAAAGGCACAGAAACCAGCGCGGTTATGAGTGATAAATAAAAGGTCCCGACTATTGCTGGAAATATTCCTCCTGCCGTCATTCCCTGACGGGGGGGAGAACTTAAAAATTCCCAACTAATCACTTCTCTGCCCTGTAATATTATATCACTGAGCAGGAAAGCCAAAACTGCCAGTACTAAGAAAGCAGAAGCTCTTAAAGTCCAAAAACCTAAACGCTGTTTCCAGTTATGCATCTATTATTCCTCCCTCCTGTAACGGTGTAATATTATATCTGAAGCTAAATTAACTAAAAATGTCATAATAAATAGCACCAGACCAATGACAAATAAAGCATGATAATGCTCAGTATAATAGGGGACTTCTCCTAACTCTATGGCAATTGTAGCTGTCATGGTCTGGACTGAACTGAAAAAGCTGCTGGGCATCCGGGGAGCATTGCCTGTAGCCATCAGCACAGCCATGGTCTCACCTATGGCTCTACCCATCCCCAGCATAACTGCAGCAAAAATTCCTGACAGCGAAGCAGGTATGGTAACTCGAGTAAGGGTTTGCCAGCGATTCGCACCTAAGCCCAGTGAAGCTTTTCGATATTCCTCCGGCACAGAACTTAGAGCATCTTCTGATAAGCTTATTATTGTTGGTAGAGCCATAATAGCCAGAGCAATTGAACCATTAATAGCGTTAAGTCCATGGGGTAAATTAAATGTTTGAGCAATTAAAGGACCAAATACCACAATACCCAAAAAACCAATTACTACTGAAGGTATGCTGGCCAGTATTTCCAGGGCCGGCTTGAGTATACTTCTCACTCTAATGCTGGCCACCTCAGAAAGGTAGGCAGCTGCAGCCACTCCTAAAGGAACAGCAATTATCATTGAGCCAAAGGTCACCATTAAAGTGCTGATTATTTTGGCCAGGATACCATACTCATTATCACCGCCATAGGCAGTGGGATTCCAGCGAGCTGAAGTAAAAAACTCGCTAATTCCAATACTTCTAATAGCAGGCCAACTGTTGGTTAGAAGAATGAGAAAGATGCCCAACAGGATTAAGATAACAATAATCCCGTTGAGCAGGAAAAACTTTTCTATTAGATTGTCTCGTAATTTATAATTCATCTTAACTTGCCTCCTGCAATTTTTTCAGCAGTATTTTTTATTGTCCTAAATTTTCTCTATTAATTTCTTCAAATTCTTCTGTGATAGGATAAAAGCCTGAGTCTACTGCAATTTGCTGGCCTTCTTCACTTAAAACGAAGTCAATATATTCAGCTAAAACCCCCTGAGGTGTTCCGTCACTATAGTGATGAAGAGGCCTGGCCAGGGGATAAAGTCCTGCGGCTACATTATCAGGGTCAAGAGGGGTCACAAAGGGTTTTCCCTCCTCTAAAGCCACAGATATTAAATTCAACCCCTCAACAACTTCACCCTCAGTGACAGTATAGCCGACTCCCACATAACCAATTGCTGAACTATCACTCTTTACACCTTCTACTATCTGGGCATTTCCATTCATACGCATTTTGTCATCAGAAAAATCAGCCTTTACTACATTTTCTCTAAAGTATACATAGGTCCCTGAGTTACTTTGACGTCCATATAAATTAATTTCCTGATTCTTACCTCCTACATCAGCCCAGTTAGTTATATCGCCTCGAAAAATATCACCTATTTCAGCCAGGGTCAACTCCTCTACAGGGTTGTCAGGATGAGTTATAACTGAAAGGGCATCAAGCGCAATTATAACTCTACTTGGTTCAACTCCTCTATCATGAGCCTGGTCTAATTCATCTTCAGATATTAGCCGGGACACATTGGCAAGATCAATACTGCTATTGATAAGACCTGAAATACCAGTACCTGAACCTCCACCAGTAACTGAAATCATCACTTCTGGATTCTTATCCATATATGCCTCAGCAAAGTTGCCCACCAAATTTACCTGAGTGTCAGAACCTCTAATTTCAATTACATTAGCCTCTACACCCCCTGATAAGAGCATACTGAAAAAGAGCGCTACCAACAAAACCAAAGAAACTTTCTTCATTATTATTCCTCCTCGTAGTATTAAAAAATTAGTGTGATGAGATTTTCTTGCTTGTTTCTATCTGTATCTTAACAGAGGAAGATTAATAAGGGCTGAAGTTATTGTTAACATTATGTTAAAGAAATAGGGCTTTTTTCATAATCAGTTGGTGAAGTAGCTCTTATCTTCCAGGAAAACAAACTTTGGTTTTTAACTAAAAACCCCTGTCCTAAAGGTAAATAGGACAGGGGTTTTCCTTCCCTTTGTTTTTATAATTTTAAGTTCCGAAGTAAAAAAATTGATGTCAGCAATAGTGATATTGAAAGACTAAAAATCTATCAGGAAAGTGGGTTAGATTGCCATGGTCTTAAAAACAGCGATTTTCTGGCAGATTTCTAGGTCATTAATAACAAGCCATCAGATAAATAAAATCCGGCTGATTGACAGACTCACCACAGCCATCAAAATTGCCACGGTAAAACCCAATAAAAAAGGTTTAAAACCTACTTTCTTTAAGTCCTGTAAATTAACTCCTAAACCTATCCCTGACAGAGCCAGCAAGATTAGAAATTGGGAAAGGTTATCAAAAACTGGCCCCAGAGCAACTGGAATTAAACCTGTGCTATTTAAGATAATTAAAAAAAGAAATCCCAGGATAAAATTAGGGAAAATTTCTATTAGATTTATTTTTTCCTCTGTTTTGTTGGCTAAACTGTTACTATAAAAATAACCGATCAAAACAATTATCGGAACCATTAAAATATTTCGGGATAATTTAATCATTGTGGCTATTCTTCCTGCTTCTTCGCTAAAGATAAAACCGGTAGCCACCACCTGAGAAGTATCATTTACTGCTGTACCAGCCCAGGAGCCAAAAATAATATCCGATAGACCCAATCTTAAGCCAATAAAGGGAAATAAGAAAACTGCCAAAACACCAAAGAGGGTTACAATACTGACTGCCACAAAAATATCATTATCTTCAGCTTCAATCAGGGGAGCTGAAGTAATAATCGCTGTATTACCACAGATAGAAAGGCCAGCAGCTATTAAAATTTTCCTCTTGTTAGAAATATTTAAAACTCTCCCCAGTAAAAAGGTGGCCGCAAAGGCCAGACTTATAATCGTAATAATGATTAGAAGACCTTTAAAACCTACAGTAGCCAGCTGCTGTAAGCTTATGGTGCCTCCCAGCAGGACGATAGCTAACTTTAAAATCTTTTTTAAACCCAGGCCCACTCCGGGGTTAAATTCCTCTAAATCTAATTTTATAAAATTATTAATAATTACCCCAATTATAACAGCAATAAAAACACTGCCAATATAATCTGGCAACTGGCCTGCAATTAATATAGATATTAAAGAAATTCCCAGCAATAATAAAAGCCCTGGAATATATTTACCTAACTTTGCAGTCATTTCAATCCTCCTCAATAATAAAAGTTTTCACTCTTATAACTATTATGGATAAAACTCATAAATCCTGCTCAATCAGGCTCAACATAAAATAACCCCCGGCTCATTACCGGGGGAAGTTATTCTGATTATTCCAGCTGCCTTCCTTTTTACATTACTGGTTTACATTCTCCAATCATGGTTATAAAATGTGGCAGCAGTTTAAGAGAAACTTCATCACCTTCTGCTACTCTATATTTAGGATGAACATGGACCAGTAATTCTTTATTAATATTTTTATTTGTAAGCTCAATAATCAAATCCACTACCCCACCTTTATAAGCTATTTCTTTAATAACCCCTTTTATCGGACCATCCTCAACCAGCTCAAAGCCATCCGGACGGATAGAGATAATCACTTCCTCGCCTGGCTCTCTGCCATGCTGGTGGGGATATTCAAAGGTCCCTAACTCAGTGATAATGTTCTCACCATCCGAACTTATGGTGCCATCCAATAAATTTGACTGGCCCACAAAGGAGGCTACAAAACAGGCTAAAGGAGATTCATAAACCTCCCGCGGACTTCCCTGTTGCACAATCTGGCCTCTATTCATGACCAGAATTTTATCCGAAATAGATAGAGCCTCTTCCTGGTCATGGGTGACAAAGACTGCCGGGGTTTCACTTTTTCGGAGAATATGAACTACCTCCCGCCGCATTTTCTCCCGTAAATTCATATCTAAATTGCTAAAGGGCTCATCAAGCAAAACCAGCAGGGGATCTGTAATTAAAGCCCGAGCTAGAGCAACCCGCTGCTGCTGACCTCCAGAGAGATCAGCCGGGTTTTTATCGACCTGATTTTCTAATCCTACCAGTTCAATCATTTCCCGTACCTTATTTTCATTATTAGTCTCATTTTTGTTTTTTAAGCCAAAACTTATATTATCCCTAACATTAAGATGGGGAAAGAGGGCATAATCTTGAAAAACCATTCCCACCCCTCGCTTCTCTGGCGGAATCCAGCAGTTTTCGCCTGCTACTTTTTTGCCCTGCAAAATTATTTGGCCTGAATCAGGGCGCTCTAGACCGGCAATTAGCCGCAGCAAGGTGGTTTTACCACAACCACTGGGACCAAGCAGAGTCAAAATTTCTCCTTCCTGCACTTCAAAGGAAACATCCTTAACTGCTGGTTCTGCAGCCTGAGCAAATGTTTTATTAATATCCTCTAATTTAACTAGCATAATAATTCTCTCCTTTTATCGGGCAAGATATATTCCCTGGAACAATAATTGGCCTTGATAATTAAGCTAAAGACATCTTTAAATTTCTCTATCTTCCTGATAAAAAAGAATCCCCAGAGAAAACAAAGAAACCAGCACCAGAAGTAGGGCCGGACCAGCTGCCCGGGTATAAAAGGCTTCTGTAGTGGCATTCCAGATCTCAGTGGTTAAAGAGCGAAAACCGGTGGGACCTAATAACATAGTAGCCGGCAGTTCTTTCATGGTTGTTAGAAAGATAAGGGCTGCTCCAGTTAAAATACCTGATTTGATTAATGGAATAGTAACTGACCACAATATTTTAAATCTGGAAAAACCCATGGTTAAGCCGGCATCTTCCACATTGGGACTGATCTGCAATAAAGAACTGCGTAAAGTTCCCATAGCCTGGGGTAAAAATAAAATAACATAGGCAAAGATTAATAAGGGTAAAGTCTGATATAGAGGCAGGGCATAATTAGAGGCAAAGAAAACCAGAGACAGGGCTACTACTATTCCTGGTAAAGCATAACCAGCATAGGTTGCTTTTTCTAATAAACTGCTGAGTTTGCTTTTGTATTTAACTGATAATATAGCCACCGGTAGGGTAACAAAAATTCCCACCCCGGCAGCAATAGAGGAGGCATAAAAAGAGTTGAAAGCCGCTTCCCAGCGCAGCATAGCTGGCTCTCCCTGGAGCAAGCCCCGGATTAACCAATAGGCAGAAACCCCAACGGGAATAAACAGGGCTAAAGCTACTACCAAAAGGCAAAAAATCAGAGCAGGCACTTTTCCTTTGCCAAGCTTTACCCTCTTCATTCTACCTTTAACACCTCTATTGACGCTGTAATAGCGTGCTTTTCCTCTGGTCAACATTTCAATGCTGACAATTATGATCGTCACCACTACCAATATCAAAGCTAAAACTGCTGAATAGGTGCGGTCAAAGGCACTGCGGTACTGCAAAAAGATAACCCTGGTAAAGGAATCAAACTGCAGCAAAGAGACGGCAGCAAAATCACTTAAAGTATATAAAGTTACCAATAGACCTCCTGAAGCAATAGCCGGACGGAGTTTAGGTAGCGTTACCTGCCAGAAAACCTGCCAGAGGGTTTTGCCTAAAGTGCGGGCTACTTCTTCCTGAGCTGGGTCCATTCCTTGCAAAGCTCCTCTTACCGATAATAAAACATAGGGGTAGGTCAGCAAACTCAATACCGCCCAGGCCCCAAAGAATCCGTAGATTTCTGGTTGGTAAGATATCTTTAAAGTATTAACAAAAAAATTATGGACTATACCTCCATAACCAAAGGCCGCTACAAAGGCAAAACCACCAACTAAAGTTGGAACTACCAGGGGAACCATGGTCAAGATAGACCAAAGTTTTCTGCCTGGAAGATCAGTTCTCACCGTCAACCAGGCTAAAGGAACTGCAATAATAATGGTGGTAGCCGTTACAGCCCCGGCTAAACCTAAGGTATTGAGTAACACCTGTAAGGTGCGTTGCTGCAGTATTAAAGACCAGACGTCTTCAGCCCCTATGACCCGAATCAGCAAATAAAAAAGCGGTAATGACATAGCTAAAGCAATAAATATTACCGGAATTAATATAAAGGGCGGGGCTACAAAGGGCCAACTTATCTGGCCCTCCTTTACCGCTTCAATTTTAGCTGATAGGTTTAAAAAACTAGCTTCCATTTATAAAGCACCCACCTCTGTTAGCAATTCTAAAGTACCCTCTAAATCTTCAATATTAGTTAGATCTAAATCCGGAGCATCAATCTCCTCTAAAGGTTTCAATAGAGAATTATCAACTTCAAGCTCTTTTATGGACGGATACTCATTGTTTTCCTGGACAAAATGCTGCTGAGCCTCTTCTGTGAGCATGAATTCAACAAATTGCTTCACTCTATCATCATTTCTGGACACATCTAAAATGCCAATTCCAGCTATATTAATCATGGAACCGGCATCACCGGTAGTATAAATCTGTCTTACTGGAAAATCTTCTCCTTCTTCGGCAATAAATCTAAAGAGATAATAATGATTCACAAACCCAACGTCTGCTTCCCCTCGGCTAATTCCTTCTACTGTACTGGTATTATTGTGATATTCATAGGGATCATTATCCTTGATCTTAGTTAACCATTCTTTTGCCCTTTCCTCGCCTTCTAGAACTCGCAAAGCAGTCACAAAGGCCTGAAAGGAACCATTACTGGGAGCCCAGCCCAAACGGCCTTCCCATTCGGGCTCAGTAAAACCCCAGATATTATCAGGAAGCTCTTCTTCTTCAACTTTATCAGTATTGTAAACAACTACTCTGGCTCTACCTGAAGTACCTAACCAGTAACCTTCAGGCGATTTTAATCTAGAATCGACCTGCTCTAAATATTTTTCAGAGATAGTCTGTAAACGGCCTTCTACGGCTAAAGCACCTAATGCTCCGGCATCCTGGGCAAAAAAGATATCGGCCGGGCTATTTTGGCCCTCTTCCAAAATTGTGGCCGCCAGTTCAGCCGTATCTCCATAGCGGGCGTTTACCTTAACTCCTGTCTCTTCAGTGAATTTATCAAATAACGGCCCGATTAAATCTTCGGAGCGACCGGAATAAACTGTTATTTCATCTTCATTGCTGTCATTAAAAAAGCCCCAGAAAGCCTGACCGACACCTCCAATAAGCAAAATTACTACCAGAGCTAATATTATAACTAATATATTATTTTTTTGGGACATTTTAAACCCTCTCCTTTAGCAGATAAATACATTGTAATTGAAAATCAATTTCACTCAGCCATTTCTATTATAGGGAAAAAAGCCTATAATGTCAAGTTATTTAATAGGTTTTATTTGTTATTAACTCAGCCCCTAGAAATTTAAGTATAATAACTTCTAGGCCAAATTTAACAAGATAATACTATTTAAATGTTTTGTTTGATATGTTATAGTGAATATAATACAAAAGCTTTAAGATTTAAAATTTTTTACTTGGGGGTATACTTATGATTAAAAAAGGACTTATCGTAATACTGGTCTGTTTTTTGACTTTTTTCGCTGCCAGTTTTTCAACTCAAGCTCAGTCCCAACAGGGTGATATGGGGATTGGAATTCAATCTTCCTATGCTTTTTGGGGGTCAGGGGGATTAAGTTTTATCTATGATATGAGGCCTGATGCCTCTGTGCAGGCTATCTTGGGTACCGGCGGGAGAGGCAGGAATACAATTGAAGGTAGATATCTTCACAGATTTCGCCAGGAAGCTTACTGGGATGGTTATGCCTTTGGTTCTGCTGGTATATATAGTGATAGTGATCTGGGCTTTCTCTGGGGAGGAGGAGTCGGCATTGAGTATGACCTCAGAGGCCTGGAAGCAACTTTTCCTCCAGTTTCAATAAATGCTGATGTGGGAGCAATGGCAAGGGATGGCCTGGAAGATTTTGACGTTCAACTTAGAACCGGTTTTCATTACCGCTTTTAACTAAATTTTATCTTTTTACAGCAAAAACCCCCAGAGACTAATTCTGGGGGGTTTTTTATCTATAATCCAATTATATTAATTTTTTTATTCCAATAGAACTATAGCGCTTGTGCTTAAAAATTATTCCATATTATTCTTTCTCACCTAGAGGTATTATCATTAAAGGCTCTTCAGAGATATCTCCCAGAACCTGCTGTACCTCTTGATCATTAAAGGCCCCTATCATAACTCCGCCTAAACCCAGACTTTCAGCCACTAGATTAGCATTTTGAGCAGCATGGCCAGCCTCAATCTTAACATACCTTTCCCCGCGCTCACCATATCTATCCGTCGTCCTGGCAAAGTCAGCTGTAATAATCAAAGATAAAGGAGCCTCTCCAATAGCCCCCTGCCCCAGTCCAGCCTGAGCTAACTCGGCAGATCTATCTCCAGAAACCACTTTAGTTAGCTTATTTTCCTCGGGATTATAGCGATAAATGCCTGATGACAAATCTTCTACCTGGCTGACAGAGAGATAAACTACCAGGGGGTCAGTAGCTCCTGCTGAAGGAGCGGCTCTAGTGGGGCCACTAATCCCATCTACGGTGATACCTACTGTGCTCCACAGTAACCTTGCTGCTTTTTCTTTTGAAATCTCCTCATCGCGAAAATCTCTCACCGAAGTTCGCTCATAAATCAAACTCTCCAGTTCAGTCTCTTCAGGACTAATTTCCGGAAGAACCACATCTTCACCAGCATCAGCCTGAGAAGAATCTTCCCCTTCAGCCAATAAATCAACTTCCGATGCTAAAAAAACAAAAGTGCCGACAATGAAGGCCAGGACAATCAGCAAAAGAGCAAATTTACTAAAATTACTGAATTTTTCATCACCAATCATTATAATCCCCCTAAATTCTTTGATAAAAATTTTTCAGTTGAAGCTCTTTCCGAAAAAATTAATTCAAAGCCTCTGGATTGACGATATGGGGCAGCTCTTCTCCTTTTAAGCCAGCCAGCAGATTTTTAGCCGCCCTGGTGGCCATCTTGGTTCTGGTCTCAATGCTGGCACTGCCGATGTGAGGGAGAAGAACAATATTCTCTTCCCCTACCAATCCCGGGGTAAGTTTAGGCTCATCTTCATAAACATCCAGCCCTGCTCCAGCAATTTCTCCTTCTCTTATGGCCTGCAACAACGCCCGTTCATCAATTATAGCTCCTCGAGAAGTATTGACTAAATAAGCTGTATCCTTCATCAATTTAAACTCCTCTTCTCCTAGCAGCTTTTCAGTCTCTGAGGTCAGAGGAAGGTGGAGGCTAACAAAATCTGAAGTTTCCAGTAACTCCTTAAAACCTAAATATTTTAGACCATATTCCTGAGCAAATTCTTCCTCTCTAGAATTACTATAATAAAAAACATCCATAGCAAAACCGCCGACAGCCCTTCTGGCAACAGCTTTACCTATCCTTCCTAAACCAATTATCCCTAATTTTTTTCCGTATACATCTCCTCCCCTTAAGAGCATCGGACCCCAGCCTTCATACTTGCCAGCTCTGGTAAATTTATCAGCCTCCACAACTCTTCGAGCAGTGGCCATGAGTAAAGCCCAGGCCAGGTCAGCAGTAGTCTCCGTTAAAACACCAGGAGTATTAGAGACGGGAATACCTCTTTTAGTACAGGCCTCCAGAGCAATATTATCATAGCCAACAGCATAATTAGCTATTACTTTTAAATCTGGATTGATTTGCAACAATTTTTCATCAATAGTATCAGATAAGAGGCATAAAAGCCCCTCAACGCCCTGAATAGCCTTTTCCAGCTCTCCTTTAGTCATAGCCCTATCTGCAGGATTTACCCTTAGCTCACATTCTTTTTCAATCATTTCCATTGCCTCAGGGGGCAGCTTTCTGGTAACTAAAACTTTAAATTTATCACTCATCATATCACCTCATCCCTTTACTTTCATATCTTCATTTTATATTCCCCAAATAATAGCAATACCTGCGGTAATTACAACAGTTAAAATCATCTGCAGGGGAAAACCAACCTTGAAAAAATCACTAAACTCATAATTTCCAGGACCATAGACC
>PWEJ01000009.1 GCA_003553485.1 Halanaerobiaceae bacterium
AGCACGCAAGAAGTCGCCCGGGCTGCCCAGCAGTTCCGTGACCAGCAGTTCACCGTAGGCGATCTTGTCGACACAGTCGATTGCTCACGTCGAACGGTGAGACGAGTTCTTGCGGAGCTCAGCGAGATGGGATACCTGGAACGACACGACCCAGGCGAAGGGCTGGCTAATGAGTATCACACCATCGACGAGCCCGGCAGTGGAGACGTGGAGCTCCCGACTATCGATACGCCTGGTACTCAGTCTGATGAAGACAACCACCCCGGACAAGATTCCTTAGAACAATATTATACGTGGTTTGTCCGGGTCCCCTCACCTCAGGACGAAGATCGGTCTCAACACGGGGTGGGAACAGCAACGCTTCCCGCTCCAGATGAGGTCACAGCTGGTCCGCCCCCCGGCTAACAGTCCTTACTGCTGCTACAGCCCGGTATCGAGGGGTGGTACGAACAGCGGTGGCTCTCTGAGTCAAAGCTTGGATAGCAACTCGCCGTATCTTAACCAACAGCTGGGCATTCGTTCGTATTGTTGGTTAACCTTCTCTCGCCGTGATCGCTTCTCATAGAACCTGCTCGTATCTGTTCTCGTTTGAGGTGGAGTTCGGTATTGGGCCATGGACGGAAAACGTACGTTTTCCGTCGGTTCCTGTCTGGCTGCTGTCTTGCGATTTTGGGAACGTGTTAGGCTCGTTTCTCCCTACCCCTCGCCACCAGCCGCCAGACGGCGAGAGGATGACTGTTCGGTTTGAGACAATAAAAACCACAATCAAGTACCTGGGTTATGATTGTATAATAAATTGTACCACCAGTAATGTTTTACAAAGCGAACGGCTAGCAAACCGTATATGTCGAAGCGAACATGGACCCCGGACTATGTCCGGCAACGTTTCCCTGCCGAGGTCCGTGAGTTACGACGGGCAGGTGGGAAAGACCCAGATATTAAACCGACCCACAAGTGGCTGCGTGAACACGGGTTCAGCGGCATTCAAGGATACGCCGAACGCCACGAGAAAACCGTTGATGACGTTCTTTTAGAAGAATGCGAGTTCGACCAGCGAGAGAAAAAGCCGCTTCCCGGAACCCATGCGGAAACGAAAGCGCTCGTTCACCGGTGGCTCCAAGACGAGGATGAAGAATTCAACCGGTTGAACGATACATCAGTCGGTAATGCGTGGACTCACATGAGGCGGTTGATGGAGATCTCGCGCGATGCCCTCGGATCGAGTAATCTTCTTCGACCGGCGCGGGCTCCACCTGGGAAGAACGTTCGGCTCACCCTTGATCTCTTCCGGGCGATGAACGACGAGTTCGAGTCAGAAGGGACTCGCTACAACTACGCCTCAACGCTCGATAAATTCTATGAGTACCTGGAAATGATCGGGGAAGTTGACTCGAACCCTGTCGAGAGCGTTCTTCCGCGGATGGGATGGACCTACACTCGGGAATCGCCTGCGAATACACTGACTCCAAAGCAGGTTCGAGAGTGTTGGAAAGCAACCAGATCAATCGATGAGGAGTCGGTCGAAGATCTCGATACCGAAACACTCAGGGAGCGGTTGGTAGAGAAAATTCTTCTACTGTCTCTCGCTGCATGTGGTGAACGAACCAGCGACCCGTTGATCACTAACGCGCAGGAAGACATCATCCTCGATCCAAGCGATCCCCGGGTCTGTTTCGATGACGAGCGGAAGAACGGCCCGGGTACAGTTCCGATCATGGCCGGACTCGACTACTTCGAGCAGTATATCGAACTCTTGGACGAGGAAGGCTACGAGATGTTATTCCCAAGCGAGCAGTCAGCAGACGGGACCCGGTCAGACACATGGGTGCGTAACAAGATTGAAGAGATTGTTGACCGCGCCGGGGTCCGCTTACCTGACGGGTCGAAACCGACGCCGAAGCATTTCCGACAATTCTGGTTCAACGAGTACCTCGACGCCTACGAGGCGTACATCGCCAAAATAGAGGATGTAGCTACGGAACAATCGAGCGCTTCAGCGGAGATCGTCGATAAACACTACCTCGCTAGTCACCGTGAACGAGATCACTTCCGCCGGTTCGCGTACACACACTTCGAGACAGCGTTCCCGACCGACGTTGTGATCTCGCCTGAAGAGATCGCAGAAGCTCGGAACGACACTGATGACGACGGGCAGACCTCGCTGGGAGACTTCGTCGGTGCGTGGCTTCCCGGAACGGCGACCGCATGGGTATCCGCCCAGGCAACGAAGGCACGAGCGAGCCGAGAAAAAGCCGCTATCGAATATGATCCGCGAACATCGCTCCCCTCACGGCGAGAAGCTGCTGCTACCGCTATTGGAACAGTTGCGATGGCAGCAGTCATCGGTGTGATGACAGCAATTCAGGGAATTAATCCACTTGTTGCTCCAGGGTCTGTTCCGCCAGAAATGCCAATCGCTCTTCTCCTGTGGCTGGCATACGCGATCTACGATATGCCTGATCTTGAAGAACCACCTATACAGCCGGTGTAACTACTGTCCGTTCGCGTTTGACGCTCGAACCCCCCGAAATCCTCACACACCGTGTTCGCGGAATCGATACAGATCAATCTCAACGCGAAGTTCGTCGAAGTCATCGTCAGCCCCGGCGACGAGCGTCGCGTCACGTTCGCGGGCGAGCGCAACAGCGTACGCGTCGGCCAGTGAAATACTCCCATCCGCTTTCACTTCTGCTGCCAGTCGCCAGTCAGCCGCTTCAAGCTCCAATCCCTGCCGTTCAAGAGCACGAATGTCTCGGTCAGCTTCCCGCAGCGAGGCGTCTGTTGGAACGTCATCAACGCCTTCGAACCGAGCAATGAGATAGAACACTTCACTCGCGTTTGTCTCGGTAAGGAATCCGTCAGCGTCGCCAGTGAAAACCTCGTCAAGAAGCTCAGCGACGGCTTCGTGGCCGGGTTCGTTGTACAGGAAGGCGATGATCGCTTCAGTATCGAAAACGTAGCCGCCGCTCATGCGTCCTTGGACGGGCGTAGCCGTTCAGCTTGCTCCTCTTCTTTGCGTTTTTCTTCATCCTTCATCTCACGAACCCGCTCCAGCACTTCACCGCGTTCGTGCTCGCCAGCGTGGATTCCATGTAGCTCATCCGGCGACGGAACCGGCTCCATGATGATACGGCCCTGCTCTTCGTAGACGAATACCTCGCCCGGCGTCTCGATCCCGAACTTCTCTCGTAGTCCCTTCGGAATCGTGGCCTGTCCTTTTTGAGATACACGTACTACTATTGGTTCATTTGTACTACTTGCCATCGTTAGTAGTACCTGTAGAGCTCTGTGTTACTAAATCTACCGCAGTCAAACGATCTGCGGCTTTATTCGTATTCACCAATCTCACCAGTCTAAGCATCCGCCGTAACTGTTAACATTAATATTAAGATTAACTTCCTTTGTTAAGGTGTTTCCTGAGGTTCAATCTCTTCATGCCGCTCCCCGTCAACTCTATAAGTATGAAAAAAGTGTGTACCGCTATGCGTGAGTACAAACGCAAGGTGGGCGACCGTGGACAAGTTACGATTCCCAAGGAACTCCGAGATCGCCAAGGCATCAAGGGGGGAGACGAAATCGCGTTCGTGGAAACAGGCGACGAGATCGTTATTAAACCCCCGACAGACAAAGAACGACTCGCGGAAGGCTACCGGGAGCGTGCGGAACGATCACAGCAGTTGGCCGAGGAGATGGCCCCAGCCTCGTCGGAAGCGACTGACCGCCTTGGGGAAGCCCCTGGCTGGAGCGAGTGACTCCCAGGTGTAGATACGTGCAAGTACGCCGCGGCGACATCGTCATTGTTGACTTGAGTCCGACGAAGGGAAGCGAACAACAGGGAACAAACCGCCCTTGTGTAGTTATCCAAAATGATGTGGGGAACAGGAACTCCCCGACCACGATCATCGCTCCGTTCACGAAACAGTACAACCCGA
>PWEJ01000148.1 GCA_003553485.1 Halanaerobiaceae bacterium
AATATATTAAAATTGGGGATGATTAATCCCCTGGCAGAGGAGAGAATAATTAAATTCTTGCAGAATCATGAGGAAGTTAAAATATTAGAGGAACTGGATGATATTTTAGAAACAAAAATAAAGAGGTTGGCTTTTGAGAATGATATTTCCTGTCAGATCTCTGGTAAAGAGAGACTGGAGGATTGGATAGGAGAATATACACCTGATAAAGTTATCGAGGTTTTAGGGCGAACCTGGCCGGATATGAAGCCAGCAGCTCTGGAGGAACGACAGCAACCTCTATCTCCTCGCCCGGCTCAGATGTGTCCAGGCTGTGGTCATCGTTCGGCCTTTTATGCCATCAAAAAAGCCCTGGCTGAAAGGGATATAACTGTGGCAGATATTGGCTGTCATACCCTGGGTTTTCTGCCTCCCTATGAGATGGGAGAGGCATTGCTCTCCATGGGCCATTCCACGAGCACAGGAGCGGGCCTATCTCTCTTTAATGAAGAAAGAGAAGTAGTTGCCTTTATAGGGGATTCAACCCTCTTTCATGCTGGGCTTCCTGGTATTGTCAATGCAGTCTTTAATAATCATGATCTGACTCTGATAGTCATGGAGAACGGCACCACTGCTATGACGGGCCATCAGCAGCATCCAGCTTCAGGAGCAAATTTCAACCAAAAGACTGAAGCTATTCCCCTGCGCCAGGTTTTAGAGGGCTTAGGAGTAGAGAATATTTATGAAACTGACACCTATGCCCAGAAAAAATTGCAGCAATTGGTGGAAGAGGCCAGGGAGGAAAAGGGCTTTAGTGTGGTAATTGCCCGTCATCCCTGTATGTTGAAATTTACCCGGGAGCAGCGCCGGCAGGGTAACTATAAAGATAAAAAAGTCAAAGTAGACCAGGAGCAGTGCCAGCATATTTATAATTGTATCAGTGATTTTGCCTGTCCCACTTTTCAAAGAGATGAAAAGGGTGATATTTCAGTGCAGACCGATCTCTGCATAGGAGATGGTTCCTGCCTGCAGACCTGTCCCGCCAAGGCTATAGAATTTGTCGAGCAGGGAGGAGATAAAAATGACTGAGAAGGTGAAAAAAGGAATGAAAAATTCTCAGCTTAATGAACTTAATCGGGATATCTTTCTTGCCGGAGTAGGCGGCCAGGGAATAGGCATGCTAAGTGAGGTGTTAATTAGGGCTGCCGATTATGCTGGTTACCCTGTGCTGGGTGTTGATACTCATGGTTTAGCCCAGCGCGGTGGAATGGTTGTTTCCCATTTAAGATTAGGCTCTAAAGCCTTTTCCCCTCTAATAAGAAAGCAACAGGCTGATATGGTTATCGCGCTGGAAAGAAATGAGGCTTTTCGGGCCATGATCGATTATCTCAAAAAGGGGGGGCAGCTGATTTATTATGATACCAGCTGGCAGACTCTAGCCACCAGATTGGGTCAGGAAAAGGATATAACAGGGGAGAAGATAGAGGCAAAGGCTAAAGAATTAGAAGTTAAGCAGGAAGCTGTCTATAAAGAAAACCTGGCCGATGCTAGAATGCAAAATATGGTCTTGCTTGGTCACATCGCCAAAAAAGAAAGAATACCTGAAATTGCCGTTGAGGATTATCGCCAGGCAATTAAAGACCTAATGACTGGCTCTATGTTAGAGAACAATTTAGAGCTTTTTAATTCTCTGCTAGAGAATGAGTCTTAATGAAATAATTTTGTGATAAAGCAGCTAATCTCTAAGTTATCCACAGCTATGTTGTTGATAACCCAACAATATAACAATTATCTTACTATTGTAACTTTAATAATTATTGATAAAAAACAGCCAGGAAACCACTATAATAAAGCAACTAAAAACCCCGCTAATTACCATTATAGCGGGGTTTTACTGTATTTGTATTATTAGGGATTATATTTTTATTAGTAATAATAATTGCCAGGATGGAAATAAAGGTCAGCCAATCAATTGTTCAGTTATCAACAGCTTATCCACCCTTCTGTGGATAACTGTGATGTCAAGTAGAAGCAGAGGTTGAGACCATTTTTAAGATTGATTAAGGGGTAAACATTTAAAGGGCCAGATTAAATTTATTGACCTCCATTAGCTTAGATTTATAAAAGTCCTAGCTGCTTAAATTCCTGCTGAAGATCTGTTTCTTTATTAAAGTGAATAGTCTGCCAGCCTAAATCAGCAGCAGCTTTAGTATTTTCTTTGCTATCATCGATGAAGATGGTTCTGGCAGGGTCAATATTCACCTTGGCTAAAAAGGCCTCATATATCTCCTTCTCCGGTTTAATGTGCCCAACCTCGGCAGAGATTAGGCCAGCAGCAAAATTTTTCAGAAAGGGAAATAACTCCTGACTCTCCTCAAAACCCTCTTTAGGGAAATTGGATAGATAATAAAGAGGATAATCCTGCTCCTTTAGGGCAAGGAGCACTTTTTTATTGGCTGTAATAGGCTCTAAATACCTGGGCCAATCCTTTATCGCAGTCCTGATAATTTCCTTATCTTCAGGATATTTAGCCGTTAATTTTGCTATTAATTCCTGACGGGTTATATGGCCGCGGTCTAATTTTAACCAGTCCTGAGAACCAAAGGTTTTAGAAAAAATATCCTTAGCCTTAGCTTCATCCCGAAGGGCTTTCTTGAGATTTTTTATCGGCTGATATTGCAGCAGCACCTGTCCGATATCGAAAATGATATTTGGTTCTTTTTTTACCATAAATTATTAACCTCCTTAATGATATAAAATATCTTTTATTAATTCAGTTAATATTCTCTAGCAGTAGTATAAAGGGCAATTATATTTTCTAGCGGAGTATCAGCCTGGATATGATGAGCCGGGGCACAGATATAACCGCCTCTACGGCCTAAAACCTGGCACCGTTTTTGCACTTCCTCCTGGACCTCTGTAACAGAGCCCCGGGGCATAGTTTTTTGCAGGTCAATACCACCATGGAAAGCCAGTTTATTGCCAAAATTATCTTTGATTTCTTTCATGTCCATCCCGGCGGCCTGAGGTTGCAGGGGATTTAAGATATCTATGTTCATTTTATTGATAAAATCCGGAATTAAGGAATAAATAGCTCCACAGGAATGATACATGATTTTAACGGGGTATTTTTTCAGGAAACTATTTAATTTCTGATGGCGGGGCAGAATATACTCTTCCCACATTTTTTTGGAGATGATGAGGTTATTTTGCATGCCAATATCATCGTAGGTATAAACCAGGTCAATTTTGTCTCCGGCAACCTCTAGAGCTCTTTCAGCCATATTGATAAAAAGCTCAGTAAAACAATCCATAATGGCACAGGGTATAGCCGGATTTTCGATTAAATCCATGAGGAAATCCTGTAGTCCATAGAGCCCCCAGGATAGTTCAAAGATACCGCCCAGTTCAAAGCGCAGATGATAACGGGTCTTTTCATTTATAGTTCTCGCTTTGGCAGCCAGGGTAGAATAATCCCAGTGCTTAGCCTTAGCCCAGCCTTTCCAGTTATATATATCTGCGGGACTTTCAGCTCCGGCCAGGGGGAAACTGGCATATTCTTCGTAAATACCTCCGTAAGAATTTTCCACCTGGCGGCGATGAGTGCCCCAGGTATCGACATAACTGTTGTCTTCCTTTTCTATAGGAGCTGGTCCGATGTAATCAGGAGCTAGCTTCCGACAGTCAGTACCTAAAAGCTCTTCAACTTCCAGGTTGGAGTCTACTCCCAGATAAGTCTGCAATCGCTGATAAATCTCCGGAACAGCCCAAAAATCAAAGGGAACCCTGTCAGCTCTTTCTCCGGCAATAGTCTTAGTCACTCTTTCCCAGGGGGTAATGCTAGCAGCAGATAAATCACCATAATGCTGCTTGAGAAACTCACGACGTTTTAACGGACTAGTTAGGTTCATTTTTTGCTCTCCTAAAAATATTTATTTTTGCAGTTTATTATTTAGTTATATAGTACTGCTTAAAAGCTATTTTATCATTGAGGGAGACAGTATACAAGGGCAAAATCTTCAGGGCGTCACTAATACTACTGGTGGTTTAGCTTCTTTGCTTACCTGATAGGCTATACTGCCTATCTCTTCTTTCTGAGAAGATATTTGCTGCTGCTTACCTAAAAAGATATAATCCACCTCTTGCTGCAGGGCAGTGCTGATTATTGCTTGGGCTGTCTGCTGGGATTCTTTTATTAATATCTGGTTTTTGATATCACTGGCAATATTGAGTTCCTCTTTAATTTCGTTGATACTCAAATTGCTATTTTCAGGTTGCTGAATATTTAGTAAAGTAATCTCACCATTGAGCTGGCGGGCAATTTGAGCTGCTTCCTGTAGAGCTTTGCGGGAGGCTCCACTGTTATCAAAGGCCACTAAAAAATGATAATTTTTCTGGACTGTCACTTTAGTGGGATCAATTTTTCCAGCCTTTAACCAGCGAGGGGCTAATAATTTAATAGCTGCTGCTCCGGTGGGAGCAGTTAAGATTATCGACAGCACGGAGATAGCCAGAATAACTTCTCCCTGAGGTAAGCCTGCTGCCAGAGGTAAGCCGCCAATAGCTGCCTGCACAGTAGCTTTGGCCATCTGTCCCATTATCACAAAATTTCGCTCCTGCCAGCTGAGGCTTGAACCCCAGGTTGAAAGGTAGATGCCCAAAGTTCTGCCAAATATTAACCCTAAGGCAATAATCAATAAACCTACCAGTCCTGAGGAAAGCATGACAGAAATATTTACCGTTGCTCCGATTAATACAAATAAAAATATCTCCCCAACCTGCCAGATCTTATCAACTTCTCCCCTCAGTTGCCGGGCTAGAACCATGTCTTTTTCTAGCAGGGTAAAGCCAAAGGTCATAATGGCCAGGAACTCAGAATAGGGCAGATAATTTTCTCCCAGCAATAATAACAAAGCCACTCCTAAAGCAAGAATTAAATCCTGTATAACTGAGGAAGTCAAAGATGTCTTCTCCAGCAGATATTTTGTTAAAAGACCGGCTAAAAACCCAAAGAGCAGACCCAAGATAATTTGCAGTGGAATATTGGCCAGTTGTAAAAGGAATCCGTTAATTATAGTCTCTCCTGTAGCCATGGCAAGAAAGATACCAAACATGGTGACAGCAAAGACATCGCTCAGAGTTCCGCCGGCCAGTATTAGATCAGGAATTCCCTTTTCAGCACCGATACCCTGAGACTTTAATTTTAACATCATGGGGACTATAACAGCCGGGGAAGCAGCACAGATTATCCAGCCTAAAAGGCCAGCAGTTATCCAGTCCCAGCCCAATAAATAGCGGGCTGCTACAGCTATCACAGCTGTTTCTAGCAGGGCTGGCAAAAATCCCAGCCTGAGGGCAACAGTTCCCTCCTGCTGTAATTTTTCTCTATCCAGGCCCAGGCCGGCTTTAAATAATATAATTAATAATACCAATATCCTTATTTCTTCACTAATTGACATTATTTGCTCCGGTAGCAGATCTAGAAGATGGGGTCCGACAATAATTCCAGCCAATAGCATACCAACAAGTTCCGGTAGCTTTAACCAGCCAGCTACTTTGCCGGCTAAAAAACCAGCGATTAATATAATTAAAATACCTGCAATCATAGTTTGTAATCCTCCTGGAGTAAAATCCACAATTTTTGGCGGTATAGCAAAGAGATTAAAGTTCTATTGACTATAGCAAATAAACTATTATAAATAAAAAAATCCTATTCTTAGCGGCAGAAAAAAAGCAATAGCCGGTAAGAATAGGAGCCATCAGCCTGAAGACAGGCACTTAAGGCGAGCTCCATCGCCTAAGTAATTTTTAAAATATCTAGATGAAATTTTAATAACCAAGCTAATTATACTATTTTTTTATGGTTATGGCAAGCTCAAATTTATTGGTCGCTGGCCCTGTCAGGGGTCTTTATTGTCAGGGACTCAAATTCATTTTCCCAGAGATCGAAATAAATTAAATCCCGATTTATTTTTTCTAAGGCTCCACTGAGATACTTTAAGGCCTCAGTGCTTTGCAGGGTAGCTACTATTAAAGGCACTGTATTGAGGATGCCATCCTGGCAGGGAGAAAAAGATTCACTGCCAGCAGAAAAATCAAACCAGTCCTGTAAAGATTCTCCGGCCCCGACATCAACAAATTTAACCATTCCCACTGAAGCTGCCACTCCTCCATAGACCCAGGGGATTCCAACCTCCCGGGCCGTTTCATCGATAGCCTGACGGGCTTCCGGGTTGTCGGTGCAATCAAGGATAAGATCTACGTTTTGAGCCAACTCTGGACCATTTTCTGAGGTTAATTTTTCATCATAAATATCGATTTCTACATCGGAATTAACCTTATCCAGGTAATCTTTAGCGGCATGGACCTTAAGAGTGGCAAAATCAACATCCTGCTCGGTGAACAATAACTGCCGATGGATATTGGCCAATTCCACCTGATCATCATCGATAATTTTAAGATAACCCACCCCGGCACGGGTGAGTACTTGAGCGCTTACACTTCCCAAAGCACCACAACCCACCAGCAGGACTTTGCTGGCAAGAAGTTTTTTCTGCCCCTCAGGGCCTAACCCCTGAAAAAGCTCCTGGGCTAAATAACGACTGCTGACCATGTTAATCCCTCCTGGAATTATCAATTTCCGCTATTATCTCACGGCAGTAAGCCTCTTGCTCTGGAGATAAAGAGTCCCCTTCTTCCCTTAGATGATTGCGGAGCAGGGTAGCCACTTTATACTTTTGATAAAAATTTCCTGGCACAGGATCTATCGGTTCGCCAGGATGGGGATCTTCCTTATCATCTTTTTTTGTGTCATAGACACTTTTGATTCGGGAAAATTTCTTTGGCTTCCGCCGCTGGCTCAAAGCATAATTGACCCAGTAAAAGACAAATAAAATAATGATTAAAAATATAAAAGGAGCCATAGATAAACCACCTCTGTTGGATTAAAAGACAGGATAAACTCTTGGGAGCCGATTTACTATATTATTTCTTGGTTTTAAAGCTCAATCCTTTAATTTTCTGGAAAATAACGCTGAAAATAGTTGACAATTAGTTCTCTCCAATTTATAATAGGATTGAAGATAATTTTTAAAAAATTCTTTATGCAAACGTTTGAGCAACAATCTTGCTAATATTTAGATTGGATTGATAACTATGGACCAGGTGACTATAAAAGATGTAGCTAAAGAGGCTGAGGTTTCTCCTTCTACAGTTTCCCGGGTTATTAGTGATAGCGACCAGATAAGTTTTCAGACTAAAGAGAAGGTTAAAAATGTCATGAAAAGGTTAGGTTACCAACCCAATGCTATTGCCAGGAGTCTGGTTAATCAGCGCTGTAATTCCCTTGGGTTGGTGATGGCTCGTCCTACGGATAGAGCTCTGGCCAATCCTTTCTTTACTGATATAATTCAGGGAATAGCAGCAGGAACCCAGAGAGAGAATTATAGTTTGATGCTAGCTACAGCCGAAAGTTATCAGCGGGAATCAGAAGAGGTTTTAAATTTAGTGAAGACCAGACAGGTAGATGGCCTGATACTGATGGCTTCCCGGACTAATGGTGAGCTGATTAATAATTTAACTAAAGAAAATTATCCCTTTGTTTTAATCGGGCGCAGCCAGAAATATTCCGAGATTCCCCGGGTGGATAACAATAATATTAAAGCTGTAAAAGATGCCGTTACCACCTTGCTCTCCCTGGGATATAGGGATATAGTCTTTTTATCTGGTCCTAAGGATTTTGTTGTCAGCCAGGATAGGTTACAGGGTTATCGCGAGGCTTTATTAGAGGCTGAAATTCCCTTTCGCCCTGAGCTCATTAATTATGCAGATTTTTCTTATGAAGCAGGGTTTAAAAAAGCCCGGCAATTATTTTCTAATTATCAGCAAAATATAGACCTGGTCTTTGGAGCTGATGATTTGCTGGCTTTAGGAGCCTTAAGAGCGGCAGAGGAGAGGGGCTGGCAGGTGCCAGAGGATATTGGTATCATTGGTTTTAATGATACTCCAGCTGCTTCTTTAGTCCATCCTGGCCTGACGACGATAAAAATTCCCATAAAAAAAATGGGAGAAAAGGCTGCTCAAATGTTAGTTAAAATCATTGAAGAGGAAAGCTATCAGGGTGAAGAAATAATCATCCCCACAGAAATTGTCTGGCGAGAATCAACAGCTCAAAAAGAATAGGGCTTTTCAGCATCTGCTTAGGCAGATGTTTTATAAAACTATATTTTTAACAGGAGGGAATTATTAATGAAAAAGTTTGTAGCGTTATTTATTGCTCTAGCCTTTGTTTTTGGTTTAACTGCCCCGGCCTTAGCCTCCACACCAGGTGAACTTCTAATCTGGGCCGATGACAACCGGATAGAAGTTCTCAATGAATTAGTTGACGATTTTGAAGAAGAATTTGGGGTTGAAGTTACATTGGTGGAAAAGAATTTTGGAGATATCCTGGATGATTTAGCCGTAGAAGCTCCTGCTGGTGAAGGGCCAGATATTTTCATTGGCGCCCATGACTGGCTGGGAGAGTTGATTGAAAATGGTCTGGTAGAGCCCCTGGATGTGCCTGATATCTTTTATGATGACTTTGAAGAGGTGGCCCTGGATGCCTTTACCTACAGGGAAGATGTTTACGGTGTTCCCTACACTTTAGAATCAGTCGCCCTGATCTATAACGAAGATTTAGTCTCTGAACCGCCAGAAACCTTTGACGAATTTGCTGCAATAGTAAGAGAGATCTCAGCTGAAGATGATAAATATGGCTTTACCCTACCTCAACCTGACCCCTATCACACCTATCCCTATATGACTGCTTTAGGTGGTTATGTATTCCATTATGATGAGGAAGAAGGAGTTTATGATCCTACCGATATAGGTTTAAATAATGAAGGGGCTGTCAGAGGACTAGAGATGTTAAACGATCTTTATGCTGATGGCTCAGTTCCCTATGTTGACTTTGATACTATGGAAGGTTTAATGACCACTGGTGATCTGGCTATGACTGTAGGAGGTCCCTGGTTACAGCCGGCAATGGATGATGCTGGCATTAACTATAATATAGCTCCCATTCCGACTATGGAAGGAGAAAAGCCTCAACCCTTTGTTGGCGTTCATGGCTTTATGATAAGTTCCTTTAGTGAAAATAGGGTCTTAGCTCAGGCTCTCTTAACTGAAATGGTGGCCACAGAAGAGACAATGTATGAAATTTATGAAGCTGAGCCTCGTCCACCTGTCCATTTAGGTGCTGCTGAAAGAGTTGCTGATGATGAAATAATCCAGGGTTTTCTGGAAAGTGGCGCAGAGGGCAGACCTATGCCTGATATTCCAGAGATGGCCGGCGTCTGGGCAGCCTGGGAAGATGCTATTTCATTGATCTTTACTCAGGAGCAGGATGTACAACCGGCCATGGATGATGCCGTTGAGCAGATCAGAGAAGCTATAGAATAAATGATTTTGCAGAGGTTAATTATCTCTATTATGAGTTAGTTTAAAATTATTGGCCGGCGTTCTTTATAGAGCGTCGGCCTTCCCCATTTGCTAAAACTAGCCCGGATCCTTTAGAATTATTTAAGATTTAACCCAAGTTTTTATTATTTTTTTATTTATTTCAAGGAGGTTTTTTTGGTGGGAAGTCTGGATAAATTATATCTACTAAAAATTGCCCTGCTGGCTATCTTTAATGCTTTAGCAGTCTGGTCAGCTATCATACTTTTTGTTCAACGCAATTATCCTTTCCTGGCCGTAGTTGTTATCGGCATAATAATTTTAAATTATGTCTATCTCTCTGCCAAGAGATACGCAGCAAAATATATAGTGCCAGGTACTATTTTTATGGTGTTATTGGTAGTTTTCCCCCTCTTTTATACAGCTTATATTTCTTTTACTAATTACGGAACGGGGCATATTCTTGATAAACAGCAGGCTATAAATAGAATTGAAGCTCAATATTACCGCCCTGAAGATCCGCGAGAATTTGACTTTAAGGCTTTCAAAGATGAAGATATGGAAGACTTAAAACTTCTTTTTATTGATCAGGAAGACGAAAGCTTATTTCTGGGGATAGCAGGGGAAATAGAGTCGGTTAGTAGAGATGATGATCGTTTGATTGATAGCACTGGTGATGGTGAGATTGATGAGATAAATGGTTATCAGCGCTTGGAGAGAGGAGATATAATCCAGAATGTGGCTGTCATTGAACAGATGCGTTTTACCTATAATGATAGTCAGATGAGGATGAGAGATTTAAATAGTTTTGCTCTCTACCGACCCTCTTATGAATATGATGAAGAGCGTGATGTAATCGTTGACTTAAGGACAGAAGAAGAGTATAAACCTATTGAAGGTCGCTTTACCAATGAAGAAGGGGAATATTTATCTCCGGGATTTAGAACCTTTATTGGAAGAGAAAACTACCAGGAATTAATAACTGACCCTCGAGTTTCTAGACCTTTTTTAAGGGTCTTTGTCTGGACCTTTCAATGGGCTCTCTTGAGTGTCTTTACAACCTTCAGTTTAGGGTTGTTTATGGCTATACTTTTAAATGATAAGACTTTGAAGTT
This sequence comes from Halanaerobiaceae bacterium, assembly GCA_003553485.1. Taxonomy (GTDB): domain Bacteria; phylum Bacillota; class Halanaerobiia; order Halanaerobiales; family Halarsenatibacteraceae; genus T1SED10-84. Next base: position 10,533 of record PWEJ01000148.1, read on the forward strand.
AGCAAAATTTTATCGAGTGGTTTTGATTTTACCCTATGCCATCCCGGCCTTTATTTCGGTATTGATATGGCGGGGAATGTTTAATCCCACTGTGGGAGTAATAAATAGGATTTTAACCTCCATTGGGCTCAGCGCGGTTCCCTGGATGCATAGCACCTTTTGGACCAGAGTGGCTTTAGTACTGGTAAATCTCTGGCTGGGATTTCCTTATATGATGTTACTGGCTTTAGGAGCTCTGCAGAGCATTTCAGGCAATCTCTATGAGGCAGCAACCATTGATGGGGCTTCTCGCTGGCAGCAGTTTCGCCATATAACCCTGCCGCTGGTGCTGGTAGCCCTGGGGCCTTTATTGATTGCTTCCTTTGCCTTTAATTTCAATAACTTTAATATTATATATTTATTTAATGAGGGACGACCGGCCATTGCTGGAGCTCAGACCCCGGCAGGGGGTACAGATATTCTAATTTCCTATACCTATCGTCTTTCCTTTGAATCAGGTCGGGGGTCTGATTTTGGACTTGCAGCAGCAGTTACCATGGTGATCTTCTTTATAACAGCTGTGGTAACCTGGTTTAACTTTAAATTCACCGGGGCTTTAGAGGAGGTTAAAGAAAATGAATAAATACACCCCTACCTGGATGAGAGTTTTAAAACATGTAATTATCTGGATAGTAATAGCCTTTTGTTTATTTCCCATACTCTGGGCTTTATCAGCTTCTTTTAATCCTGCCAATACTCTGGTGGGACAGCCTTTAATTCCCGAGGAAATTAGTCTTACTAATTATGAAACTCTCTTTACCAGCCAGCAGCATCCCTTTACTACCTGGCTCTTTAACAGCATAAAAATTGCTCTTATTGCTTCAGTATCTTCGGTGGCTCTGACAACTTTAGCGGCTTATCCCTTTTCTCGCTTCAACTTTTGGGGCAGAAGAAATGGACTTTTTATGATATTACTGGTGCAGGTATTTCCCCAGATGCTGGCCATGGTAGCGATTTACTTGCTCTTTTTGAATATCCAGAATGTCTTTCCAGCTATAGGCATTAATACCCACCCGGCAGTTATCATAACCTACATGGGGGGAGCGATAGGGGTCAATACCTGGCTCATGAAAGGATATATGGATACTATTCCTAGATCAATTGAAGATGCTGCCTATATTGACGGGGCCAGCGGTTTCCAAATCTTTTATCAGATAATATTACCCTTATCCAAACCAATTTTAGGTGTCATCTTTGTTATTCAGTTTATAGCCAGTTATTCGGAGTATGTATTGGCGAGAGTGTTATTGAATAGCACGGAAAGGTTGACTTTAGCAGTAGGGCTCCATCTCTTTGTAGCAGAAGATTATGGAGGGCGCTGGGGAGTATTTTCGGCGGCTGCTATTTTAGGGGCAGTGCCGATAATAATTCTCTTCCTCTTGGTACAGGACCACATTGTTACTGGTTTCCTATCAGGAGGCGGAGTCAAAGGCTAACAAAGGTTAACAATTTAATAGGATTGCGATTTAATATTTGAGAACCTTATTAACCCTATAAAGACCTTAGTTTTTCAGGTCTTTATAGGGTTTTTTATTGCAGAATACTTTCGGTATAACCCTCCTGCTGTTCCATATACTCTGGAGGAAGATAAAGATATTTAATGTCGCCATTGAGAAACTCTATCTCCAGGATAAAGGAGGAATTATCGATTTCTTCCTGTTCTTTAACAGGGACAAAATGATTGGTGATAGCCCCCCAGATCTCTAAGACCTTCTGGGGGTTATTGATAACTGCCTTTCCCCAGCCAGGGTTAGTTATATAAATTGTAATGGGGGTGTTATTTTCCAGCAGATACATGGTTTTTTCTTCGTCTTCAATGGTTATCAATTCTTCTTTAGGCAAAGTTTCTTCTCTAAAAGCGATGAAGATTGCAAAGACCAGAATAACAGTCATGATGAGAATTAGCAGATATTGAAAATTATTCCGATAGCTGGATTTCACTCTTCTCTCCCCCTGATTTTTAGCCCGCCCAGGCCATAATTAATTTATAATGCCGGGCAATATTATTTTAACTGTACTCCCCTGGCCGGGAATACTGGTGATAGTTAGTGAGCCGTCATGTTTGGCGATTATTTCTTCAGAGACCTTTATTCCATTACCAGTAAGACTATTCTTTTTTAGAAAAAGATCTTTATCGTTATCAAGGTCATTATCTTCTGTGTTTTTGTCTATTAAAAGCTCCCGTGGAAAACCAGAGCCAAAATCCTGGATTAATAATTCTACTTTATCGGCGCCTTTAGAGTTTATCATGATTTTTATAACATCGGTGTCGCTGTATTTAATGGCATTATCGATTATGTTTAGCAGTACTTCTTTAAGCTTATCGGAATCACCTTTGAGCAAAAATTCTCTCTGGGCAGAAAAGTTCATAACAATTTCATGGCTTAAAGCTTTAACTTCCATCAAATCCATAGCTTCGGTGACCAGTTGATTAAGAGAAAGAGGTTTTTTCTCTATTTGAAAGTGATATTCTTCAGATTTAGAACTTGCTAAAAGATCATTGACCAGGTCTAAGATACGGTCAGTCTCGGTGCGAATATGATTAAGACATTTTTCTCTTTTAGCCTTTGACTTTACCCGGGGGAACATATCGGCATAACCCTTGATTATTGTTAAGGGAGTTTTTAACTCATGGGTCATATTTTCATAAAAATCCTTCTGCCGCCCCTTCTCCTGCTGCAGATCTATAAAGAGATCCTCTATGCTGCTCTTCATGTCATTATAGCTTTGAGCCAGCTCTTCTAATTCATCACCGGTATTTATCTGGACTGGAGGAGAGGTCTGGCCGGGTTTAAAGTTCTGGATAGAATTTTTCAAGACTGTCAGGGGGGTTAATATATTATCAATATAAAGATAGACTAATAATAAGACCAGCAATGTCAATATTAAAAACATTCCAGCCAGAACATTTCTGATATTGGCAATTAAATTGTATTCCTTTTGCAGAGAATATTCCAGTCCCACCACTCCGACAGGTTGAGCATCAACGGATATCTGGTCATAAAAGGGAAAATGCATGATAATATTGGAGTTAGTAGAATCAGGTTCATCCAGCCGGATTAAATTTTTCTGTTGTTTTAAAGCTTTATCTATGGAGCTGGTGATTAACCTTTTGCTCTTTTTATCATTTTCTGCTATCTTAACTGGAGGTTGATATTTTTCTTCTTCATTTATTTCATTAAGCCAGATGCGAAAATCAAATTGTCTTTCTAAATCATACTGTAAATAATGAAGGGTGTCAGACTTTAAAAAATCATCATCATATTGACGAGACATATTATATAAATACTGCTGGATATCAAAGCTTTTAGCCCTTAAATCAGCTTTAGTTTCTGCAAAAATATAGTCGTTGATGTTCTGGTCTATAAGATAAAAAACCAGCAGACCGAGCAAAATGATTATCAAAACTGTTCCTATAAGCAATTTTTGTCTGAGAGAGGTCATTTATTTCACTTCCAGTTTATAGCCAGCCCCATAGATGGTTTTGATCAAAGGGCTTTTATCACCTAATTTTTCCCGCAGCCTTTTAATATGCATGTCCACTGTTCGAGTAGAGGTAGTGGATATATTGTTGTTCCAGAGCTTTTTCAGGATTTTTTCCCGGCTAAAGACTACGCCTGGGTTAGCCATGAAGGTTTCCAGTAAGATGAATTGAGAGGTTGTTAGTTCAATTTTTTTATCTTCGATGAGGAGAAGATGTCGCTGCCGGTCAAGAATAAGAGGTCCGCAGTTGATTTTATTCTTCTCTCCGTCATCACTGGTACGGCGGAGCACAGCTTTGACTCTAAAAAGAAGTTCCTCCATATCAAAGGGTTTGGTTATATAGTCATCCGCCCCTAATTTAAAGCCCAGAAGGCGGTTTTCAATCTCAGCCCTGACCGTAAGAAATATCACTGGGAAACTATTGTTTTTAAGCTTTTTTTGCAGCTCGAAACCATTCATGCCAGGCAGTTTGACGTCGAGAATTAAAAGGTCAGGGTTAATATTTTTCAAGGCAGAGAGAGCTGTTTCCCCGTCGTTAAAAATTCTGGTCTTATAACCCTCCAGTTCTAAATTCATCGAGATCAATTCAGCCAGTGATTTTTCGTCTTCCACAATAATTATGGCCATTTGCTTTCAACTCCTAAGATATTTATTAGCCTATTTCTTAACTGGTTTATTTTTATTCCAGGTCTTAGGTCTTTAGCAGTTATTAGATTTAGCAGCTAATAAATTCTCGATAATTGATTGATTTCCTCTTTTTGTGTAGCAAATTAAAAGTAGTTATTTGAGGATCTTTAAAAACAGGATAAATCACTGGCTGATTATATAACCCATATTAATTAGCCTTCTTGGACCTTTTCGACTCTGGATTTTCTTAAATAGCTCATAAAGAAAGTTAAAAAGAGACTGGCTACAGTTAAAATGATAAGCCCCAGTGAATAGGGACGGGTAAAGAAGGGTGTAATATCTCCTCCAGTAGCCATCATAGTGGTTCTGAGATTATTTTCCATAATGGGGCCCAGAATTAACCCTAAAATTAAAGGGGTTAAGGCAAAGCCAGTTTTCTTTAAAAGATAGCCTAAGAAAGCAAAGACAATCAGTATCCAGAGGTCCTGCACACTGTAACGGATACTATATGTTCCAGCCACTGACATCATTACAATAATCGGTAGCAGGACTTTTTTAGGAATTTTTAATGCCCAGGTGAAAAAGCGGATCATCACTGTATATTGCAGGCCAAACATAAAGACATTAGCCACCAAAAGACCGATAAACATAGCAAAGACCAACTCAATTTCGTTGATAAAGAGAGCCGGGCCAGGACGCACCCCATGGGTTATTAAACCGGCTAAGAGGACGGCGGTCACAGTGTTGCCAGGTATTCCTAAAGTTATGGTGGGAATATAGGCCCCGCCGGTGACAGCATTGTTAGCTGATTCAGCGGCCACTATTCCATCGAGGATCCCGGTGCCAAATTTTTCGGGGGTTTTAGATACCTTTTTGGCCTGGTCATAGGCCACAAAGTTTGCTATAGTTCCTCCGGCACCAGGAAGCATACCCAATCCTAAACCGATAGCGGAAGAACGCAGTAGATTTTTTACCTGAGTCTTTAAAACCGAAAATTTCAGCTTTAATGAATCTAGCTTGTCAGAAGAAAAGACATATTTTGAACCTACATTGGCAGACTGAGTAAATACTTCAGTGATAACAAATAAACCGATCATGGCTACCAGTAATTCAATGCCGCCCTCCAAGGGCCTTAAACCTAGGGTGAAACGGGTGGCACCGGATATGGGATCACCACCTATGGTGGCTATCAAGACTCCTAAAGTGGCGCTGACTAAGCCGTCAATTATAGAGTCTCCTGTGGTGCTGGCCACTACTGTAAGACCAAAGATACCCAGAATAAAATATTCATAACTCTGAAAGCGCAGGGTTATTCGAGCTAATTGAGGGGCCAATAAAATTAAAGCTATCATACCCAGCAGCCCTCCGATAAAGGAAGAGGCAATGCCATAGGTCAAAGCTTTACCGGGATATCCCTGTTGAGCCAGGGGATAACCATCAAAAGTTGTAGCTATAGAGGAAGGAGTTCCGGGCATATTTAAGAGTATGGCCGGAATCTTTCCTCCGGAAATCCCTCCAACATAAAGTGCTCCCAAGACGGCCATGCCGATGGCCGGTTCCATGCCAAAGGTTACTGGCAAGAGAAGGATTAGGGCTAGGGTAGCTGTTAAACCAGGGATTGCTCCAAAGACTAAACCTAAAAAGGTGCCACCTAATAAATATAATAATACTACTGGCTGAAAAATTATTTCAGCGCCTAAAAGTAGATTGCTCAGCAACAGATTCCACTCCTTTCTATGTAGCTGGAAAATTTAAATTTATTGCTTAAAAGGGCAGATTAATTATTATTAAAATTTGCGATAAAATTATCTTAAAGAATTATCCCCGGGGGTAGATAGATATTCATTATCTGAGAAAAGACAATATAGATGGCCAGGGTGATTAAAGCCGAATAACCTAAAGCAGCCAAAAACCCCTTTATATTTCGCTCCCCTAGGGCAAAGATGGCTAAAGCTAAAAAGACGAAGCCTGCTTCAAAGTAACCGATATAGGGGATCAAAAAGACATTTAATATTAATAGTCCAAAGAGGGTTAAGATACGAGGACCTACCTGGCGCATCTCTTTGATTATTGGCAACTCTTCGGTAAATTTTCCCCGTTTATAGTTAAATATATCTTTGATTATAGAAGCTATAGCCAGGGCAATTAAAATAATAGCAAACCAGCGGGGATACTGGTCAGCTCCTACCACCTGTTGAAAACCCGGGCTGACAGAAAAGGAACTGACCAGAAAGAAAACTCCGATTAGAATTATCGAGATATTTACTAAATTTTTCACTAAGAAATTTTTGTTTTTTAACATCCAACCACCTCACCAAGATATTAAAAAAATATATATTAAAATTGCAAATTATTAGAGGCCCCCAGGTTAAGGAGGCCTCTGGTTGTTATTAAAGCTTAAAGAGTCGAAATTATTGTTCAGTATTGATTACTCATCAAGGTTATATTCATCTATTAACTGATAGATGGTTTCTTCATCCTGTTCAAAGTATTCCCGTAAGGTTTCTCCATCCTGGTAATTGACAAAAAGACCCTGATCGGCAGCTCTTTCTTTGAAAGTTTCGCTGGTGACAACCTCTTCAAAGAAAGCGGCTATTTCTTCTACAAGCTCTTCATCCATGTCCGGAGGACCCCAGACGCCCATTCTATGAGTTGTAGTGAGGGGAAGTTCATATCCCAGCTCTGCAAAAGTAGGCACCTCTGGTAAAGAGTCAAGTCTCTCTTCAGAGGAAACGGCTAAAATCTCAAAATCTCCATCAGGATAAGGAGGGAGAACAGTGGGAGCTTGAGTTACAGCCATTTCATCCTCTTCACCCAGCATAGCAGCAGTCATCGGGCCGCCACCACCATGGGCTACATACTGCAGATCATCGCGAATACCGGCAGCATCTAATAACATCTCACCCATCATATGGGTACCTCCACCTAAAGAACTTCCAGCAAAGGTTGTTTCACCGGGATTGTCCTTTACGTATTCTACATATTCATTGAAATCCTCCCAGGTGTCAGGAAGAGCAAAGGCTACCTGCGGAACCTCAAAGAGCATGGCGATGGGGGTAAACTCCTCATAACTCCAGTCTCTAACGCCAAAGGCCATATGAGTTATAAAAGAGGTATGGTGATGGAGCAGCATAGATCCGTCGGGATCAGCATCTCTAACCTCTACCATGGCATTACCGGCACTGGCTCCGGCGATATTAGTTACAACAAAATCTGATACTTCCCAATCCCACATTTCTTCTTCTCGAATGACCTCACCCAGTAGGCGAGCGGTAATATCACTTAAACCGCCTGGTTCATAGGGAACGACATAGCGGATATCTCTTTCTGCTGGCCATTCTGCGGCGGATAGTGTACTAACGGATAATGTCAAAGCTAGGATGATGATTAGTGATGTGGCAAATAATTTTTTCATTTTAGCTAATTACCTCCCTGTTTTTGTAAAAATGATTATCAAATCTAGTAATTTAAGTATTTTTGTTATTGGCTATATCCCTCCTTTGCTCTGGTTATGAAAAGAACAGTCTTTCAAAAATGCCAGTTAAAGTTAGCTTAAAAATGTATTATTTTGACGAAAGTCAGAAAATTAACATTAAAATTTTAATCTTGTCTCTTATTCTCACTGTCTATTATTTTACCTGATGATTATTAAATTTTTATTGCTTTTATGTAACAAAAATGTAACAAAAATAAAAAAATCCCGGGACAGTCCTGAGGGGGTGTTGCAATGGGTTTGGGGTAAGTAACTGTCCCGAGAAAATTTTAGGCTGTATTTTTAATTAAATTAGCTCTTACAATACATACTATTAAACATTTGAAGCAAAATTCCTGCTAAAAATGTCGAAAAAATTTATTTTAAATAATTTTTCCCCCTATCTCCCTAAATTTAGCAAAATTAGCCGAGAAAGCTCAGCGAGGTTAATATTTTAGGCGATTATCTGGTTGAATTTTTCAGCCAGGCGGGGGTCGAACTGGCTGCCAGCACAATTTTTAATCTCCCTTAGGGCCTGCTCTTTAGAGATAGGCTCCTTATAGGGTCTTCTATTGGTCATCACATCATAGGCATCAATTATGGCTATAATTCTCGCTAACAAGGGTATTTCTTCTTTTTTTAGGCCCTCTGGATAGCCACTGCCATCCCATTTTTCATGGTGGTAAAGAATATATTCTGCTACATGAGCAAACTCCTCAGTGGCTAAAGCAATTCTATAACCTCGTTCTGGGTGTTCTTTGATTTTATCCCATTCAGCTTTATTTAAATCCCCGGGTTTATTTAACACTGCTTCAGGAATAACCACTTTTCCTATATCATGGAGAGTGGCCAGGAGTGCCAGGTCATTCAATTGATTTTGATTTAAATTTAATTGATGGCCTAAATTCAAGGCTAAATTGGTCATCCTGATGGTATGCTCTTCAGTTTCAGCAGTTTTAGTTCCTAAAGTATTCAATAACCCCTTGACAACTCTGTTTTTGGTACTGCGACTGGCCGTTAATTTATCCTTCTGCATATTGCTGTCGGCTTTATCAAGAACTTTATAAATATCCTGCTCTGTTCTTTCTTTCAGGCTAAACCCCAGGCCCAGCGAAATAGGTATCTCATCCGTAGAGGAGGCCTGACATTTTTCCCTAATCCTTTCACAGATAATTTCTGTTGTTGCTTGATTGGTTTTAGGTAGCAAAAGAGCAAATTCATCGCCGCCAAGTCGGGCCACAATATCTTCAGCTCGCACTGAATCCTGGAGGATTTTAGCGGCCTTTTGTAACATTTTATCGCCTTTATCATGGCCATAACTATCATTTATAATCTTTAAACCATTGATATCGATCATTATTATAGCTAAAGGGAACTGCCTTTTGGTATCCAGGCGCTCCATTTCTGCTTCAAAAAAGCGCCGATTATAAAGTCCAGTGAGATGGTCATGAAAAAGAGCATAATTCAACTCCTTCTCTTTAGCTTTCTTCTCACTAATATCTCTGGCGACGCAGAAGAGCAATTTTTCTCCTGCTAAAGTGGTAAGCTGAGCGTTGATCTCCACAGGAGTCTTGTCATTGGCAAAGGAGATAATCTCCGCTTCAAAGAGAGCTTCCTTTTGGCTGGCTATTTTTTCCTGCAGCTCTGCCATTTTGACCGGCGAAAAGATTCTAGTTAATACTTCATCGGCTTCCAGGGCGAGAATTTTTTCCCGGGAGGAGCCCATTATTTGCAGCATTTTTTCGTTGACTTCAAAAAACTCACCGGGGCCATCCTGCTGGGGGTTATATTTTAAAATAAAGACGGCATCATTTATATTATTAAAGATAAGAGAAAACTTTCTCTGCAGTATATTTAACCTCTTCCAGGTATGGCGTATCTGCAACAAATTATTGATTTTATTCTCCAGGATATCTTTTCCTATGGGTAGGCTGGCAATATCGTTGGCTATCTCTCCTAGATAACTGTAAATTGCTGAGGTGCTTTTTTCAGTCAAGAGGAGAATAGGCAGAAAGCATTCTGGTAATTCCTGTAGCTTTTTTAATAAATACTGATAGCTGATGAGATATTGCTGGTCGATTATTATTAAATCAAAGGATTTTAAGTAGGTGAGCAAATCCTGCTTTTTGGCTGGAGAAAGAGAGTTTCTCTCTCTTTGCTCCAGATTTTCAGCTCTAAAGCTAGTTATACTCTCATTTTTAGCCAAAAATTTTTTCAATAATATTTTGTTTTGCCTGTTTTTCACCAATAATAAGACCTCAGAATTATTATCAGTTTTTGTTAACTGCTCTGGAAGCAAAAGCCACTCCTCCTTCTTATAAAAATTAAATTAATTCGGGATTTCCAGTCAAAATCCCCCTGAGGTCTTTGAGGGGTTGGCCGACTTTTATCCCTGCTGAAGTAATCTCTAACTCTCTTAAGTGAGTTTCAAAATCGCTCATTCTTTTCTTTAAGACCCCGATGGCTTTTTTAAGCTGGCCCTGTAACTCTAAATAACGGAGCAAAATCACATTGTCGGCCAGATAACTGATATTCTCGTCGGTTATCTGTAGATCGCCGGTAATATTAGGGATCTCATTGGTCATGATCAAGGCTATCTCCCTTTCAGTCAAAAAGTTGCGCAGCAAATGTAAATGCTTAATCAACTCAGCCTTATTAGTGGTTTTACTGGCAAAGGAAGTAATAAAGCTGGTGATACTGTCGATCATAACGATATCAATATCTTGACCTGCCACATCCTGCTTAACCTTGTGAACAAATATCTCCGGGGTTAGTTCAAATTGATCAAAAAATTGAATCTTAAGGAGATCTTTAGCCAGCATATCTCTTATAGGAATATTGATAGAAGCAGATCTGCTCTGTAAAACCTGGGGAGATTCTTCAAAGAGATATATCACAGATTTTTTCTGTTGCTGAGCTGCAGCTTTAATAAAAGTTAAGCCCAGAGAGGTTTTCCCGCAACCTGTGGGACCAGTTATTACTGTATTGGCTCCTTTTTCAATGCCTCCATGGAGCAATTTATCAATGGCCTGGACTCCGGAGGATAATTGCTTTATCTCCCCTGTAAACTGCTTTCCTCTGGCATATTTAGTCTGCAACTGGGGATAAATTACCATACCCCTTTGATTAAGACTATAGGCATGCTCTCCACTGCGAAAGTCAGCTCCTCTATTTTTGCTTACAGTAATTTTGCGGCTGCCCTTTTTGCTGCCAAGATTAATCACTCCATCACAGAGAAACTTAAGATCATCATCGGGACTGCTGCCTACCTCTGAAACTAAGAGGGGATTTATCTGATAATCGGCCATCAGCTGTAAAAGAGACTGGATACTTTTCCTAAACTGATAGTTGTCAGCCGCCAGGAATCTCAACTGATTTAAGCCATCGATAAGAACTCTTTTGGGCTGCAGCTCCTTGACTTTGGTGGTGATTTTATTAAATAAGGGAAAGCCTTCGACTTCGCTGGAGGGGAAAAGGCTATAATTCTGCTCCTGAGCAAGAAAATCACTATTGGGACTCAAATCCAAAAATTGAATATCATCTAAAAGAAAACCCCGCTGTTTAGCATTGCGAATTATTTTATTTTTAGGCTCTGAAAGGGTAATACAAAGTACAGAATCTCCTTTTTTAGCTCCAGCAGCTAAAAAGTGAAGCCCCAGGGTAGTTTTACCGCTGCCTGCTCCACCTCTAATCAGATAGGCATCTTCAGCAGTATAACCGCCCTTTAGGATATTATCCAATCCCTTGATTCCTGTGGAAATTTTTTTCGTGGCTGACATTTTTTGCTCTTCCTCCTCCTCATCATTGATTATAAAATATTACAGAAAGCTATAATTTTGCTTTTTATGTACTATTATTTATATAATAACAGTATGGAATAACAAAATCAATGATTATTTTGAAAAATATGCTATAATAAAACAAATGACAAGAGCTATAATGCAACCATCTCAAGAAAATGCTATTATTTAGAAAATCACCATGAAAGGGTGAGGATAAAATGAAAATACTGGTAGCGCCTGATTCTTTTAAAGGCTCTTTAACTGCTTTAGAAGTAGCGGAGAATATCAAAAGGGGCCTCAACAATTATTCCCTGGATTTAAATATAGAGCTTTTGCCAGTGGCAGATGGGGGAGAGGGAACAGTCCAATCTCTGGTTGATGCTACCCAGGGAAAGATTTATAGAAAAAAAGTCACGGGACCTCTCACAGAAGAAGTGGAGGCCTTTTATGGGGTCTTGGGAGATGATAAGACGGCAGTAATTGAGATGGCTGCTGCCTCTGGCTTGCCTTTAGTACCGGAGGAGAAAAGAAATCCCCTTAAGACCACTACTTACGGGACAGGAGAATTGATTGCCGCTGCTCTTGACCAGGGAGTTGACAGGATAATTATTGGTATTGGCGGTAGTGCCACCAATGATGCTGGAGTAGGCATGGCTCAGGCCCTGGGGGCGGACTTTTTAGATGCTCAGGGGGAAAATATTGGTTTTGGAGGAGGAAATTTAGCTGAGATTGCTAAAATTAATCTGGAATCTTTAGATGATAGAATAGCCGAGGTAGAAATTTTGGTAGCCTGTGATGTTGATAATCCTTTATTTGGCGAAAAGGGTGCTGCCTATGTTTATGGCCCACAGAAGGGGGCTGATCCTGCCATGGTTAAAGAACTGGACAACAATTTACGCCATTTAAATAAAATAATAATCAGGGATTTAGGAAGAGATATTAACCAGGTTCCTGGAGCTGGTGCTGCTGGAGGATTGGGAGCGGGTTTGGTGGCCTTTTTAGGAGGAGAGTTGCAAAAAGGAGTGGATCTGGTGTTAGAAACCCTTAATTTTAATGCTCGCTTAAAAGACGTTGATCTGGTTATTACAGGGGAAGGCAGGCTTGATGGCCAGAGCATTTATGGCAAGACTCCGGTGGGGGTTGCTAAAAGAGCTGCCACCAGGGATATTCCAGTTATAGCCATTGCTGGCAGTCTGGGTCCCGGGGCGAAAAAAGTTTTGACTGCAGGGATAACAGCTTATTTTAGCATTATCGATAAACCTGATAATTTAGCTAATATAATTGAGGAGACGCCAGAGTTAATTGCAGCCACGAGTGAGCAGCTGATTAGAACAATCTGCAGGATTAAAAATAATGATATTTAAGGAGAATTAAGATTAATTAAAATTAAGGTCAGCTATTGCTTTTTATTGTGTTGTTTGACAATTAAAGCAAATTACTTCATAATTAGAGTAAGGGCAAAAATGGATAGTTTTACTAAAATCAAATGAAAGGCGGGGGGAATAAATTTGCTAGATATCCACCAGACTAAAAGTTTTGAAATGCCGACTAAGGTGATGACAGGTGTAGGCAGTCTTAAAGAGTTGCCGCAGGTGTTAGAAGATGAAAATATTAGCTACCCTTTATTGGTGACTGATGAAGGCATTATTGAGGCCGGAATCCTGGAGAAGGTGGAAAGGGTTTTGACTGCAGCTAGCATTGACTATCATGTATATTCGGAGGTTATTGCCAATCCCGATATTGCCACGGTGGATAGAGGAGCAGAAATTTTTGCAGATCAGGGCTGTGATGGTCTTTTAGCTCTGGGCGGAGGAAGTTCGATAGATACTGCCAAGGGCATAGGAGTCATCGCCACCCATGGAGGCTCAATTAAGGAGTATGAGTTTGGCAAAAAGCCTTTAACTAAACGGATCACTCCTTTGATAGCCCTGCCCACAACTGCTGGCACAGGCAGTGAGGTCACCATGTGGTCGGTAATTACAGATCATGAACGGCAGGTAAAATATAATGTCGGTGGCCCTTTAATAGCTCCCTATGTTGCTTTGATAGACCCTGAACTCCATGTCTCCATGCCTTCCCATATCACTGCTGGAACTGGCATGGATGCCCTGGCTCATGCTATAGAGTGCTATACTTCTCATTACGCTCAACCGATGACTGATTCTGTAGCGCTCCTGGCCATTGAATATTGTGGCAAATATTTACGGCGAGCGGTGGCCAATTCCATTGATATGGAGGCTCGCTTTTATATGGCTCAGGCTGCTATGCTGGCTGGTTTATCCTACGGCAGTGAAAGTGCAGGAGCGGTCCATGCCATGACCCAAAGTTTAGGAGGCATTAAGCCTGATGTTCCTCATGGTGCAGCTGTAGGGGCACTGTTAGCTCCGGTGATGAGATATAACTGGATGGGACAGCCAGCAAAGTTTAAAAGGATAGCTCAGGCTTTAGGAGAAAATGTTTGGGATTTAACTGATAAAAAGGCAGCTTTGATAGGAGTGGAGGCTGTGCAGGGATTAGCTGACGATGTGGGTATTCCCTCTATCAAAGAGCTGGGCATTAAAGAAGAAGAGATTCCTCTACTGGCAAAGGCTGCTGAAGATGACCCTCAGACTATAGGAAACCCCCGCGATGTAAATAGGGAGGCCTATGAGGAAATCTACCGCTATGCCTATAATAATTCTTGATACGCCTGGTAATTGATCATTTAATTTTTGTTAATGTTGGTAGGAGGTTAGAAGGATGTCAGAAGTTAATAATGCTAAAAGTTTATCTCTCTGGGATAAAATGAAAAATGAAAAGGTAACAGCTTTTTTCTTCTGTTTACCGGCTTTAATTCCACTCATTGTTTTCTGGATAGGTCCGATGATCTTTGCTTTTTATTTGAGCTTAACCAACTGGGATTTAATGATGCCAGTCTATGATATAGTGGGACTGGAAAATTATCGCTTTCTCTTTGATAATCCAGAATTTTATCGTACCCTCTGGAATACTCTTTATTTTACCGTCGGTAGTGTAGTCCCGGCTGTTATTGGGGGGTTACTTCTGGCTATTGCCTTAAGGGCAAAGGTTTTGGGCAGAATCATTCACCGTACCCTGCTCTTCTCTCCCTGGGTTACACCACTGGTGGCCATGGCAATAGTCTGGTCCTGGCTCTTTGATCCCAGTCGCGGATTGATCAACTACTTATTGGCTGCCGTTAATTTACCAGTTCTACCCTGGGCCTCCAGCTCAGATTGGGCTATGCCGGTGGTGATTATTGTTAGTGTCTGGAGAACTTTAGGCTGGTCTATGGTATTTTACCTGGTAGCTCTGGATAAAATACCCGATGACATCTATGATGCAGCTAAAATCGATGGTGTGAATTTCTGGAGCAAGCTCCGCCATATAACTCTGCCGCTGGTATCCCCCACCACCCTCTTTTTATCGGTGGTATTAACTGTAGAGGCTTTACGGGCCTTCGATCAGATCGATATAATAACTCAGGGGGGACCAGCAGGGGCAACGAGAACCCTTTTATATCATTATTATCAGTCGGCCTTTGAAAGATTTAATGCCGGGGAAGCAGCTGCCATTGGTATAATCATTCTATTGATATCAGGGGCCTTTGCCCTTGCTCAGTTTTTGATTTCCAAGAAATATGTTCATTATCAATAAAATATAGCAGATTACCAGAGTTAACTTCGATTTACTAGTCAGTAGCCAGGAGGTAGGACTATGTCTGATAAATCAAGCCAAGAAATATCTTTAGACGAAAGTCAAAGAGGAGAAACAATAACTAAAAACGCAGGAACTAGAGCAAGATATAAAGAGAAGATAAGGGTTCTTTTAGTCAATATCTTTATGGCTTTAATGAGTCTACTTATGGTTTTCCCTTTTTTGTGGATGTTCACCAGTGCTTTAAAGACCCATGATGAAATCAGGGCCTTTCCTCCCACGATAATACCGGAGAGTCCTCAATGGTCTAATTTCTGGGAGGCCTGGACTTCAGCGCCCTTCAATCTCTATATTTTTAATAGCTTTTTTACTGCAACTGCCATCGTCATACTCCATGTAGTTACAACTGCTTTATTTGTCTATGCCATCACCCAGTTAAGATTCAGGTTTAGAAACCTGTTATTCGGCATAGTTATGGCAACTTACATGTTGCCGGTTCCTGTGACCTATGTCCCCAGTTATATAATTTTGTCCTGGTTGGGGTGGTTAGATTCCTATCAGGGAATAATATTTTCCAATGCTGTCAGTGTTTTTGCCATCTTCCTAGCTCGCCAATCTTTTTTGCAGGTTCCCAATGAGCTGGTGGATGCAGCTAAAGTTGATGGGGCCAGCCACTGGACTATCCTCTGGAAAATATTTTTCCCCTTGACCCGACCAATTTTTATCACCTTTGGTTTGATTAATTTTGTGCTCATGTATAATAACTATCTCTGGCCCCTCTTAATTATACGGAGTAGAAGGCTGTACTTAATAACCATTGGTTTAAGACAATTTTTCATTGAACAGGGAGCCTATGGAGTTAACTGGCCCCTGATTATGGCTGCTAGCACCTTGGTAGTTATGCCGCTGTTGATACTGTTTTTTATTACCCAGAAATGGTTTGTCAAGGGTGTCGGCGGTTCCACAGGTGTGAAGGGCTAATTAACATTAAAGTTTAAGCTGGAGCTAAAAGAAGCAAAGAGCAACTAAATTCAAATACTTAAAACACAGGAGGGAGTAAGATGACAAAAAGAATCTGTAAGACGGGTTTAGTGTTAACACTTGTTCTCATGGTTATGTTAGGCCTTTCTTTGCAGTCGGTAGAGGCTGATGTTGTGGAGATTGACTATTATTATGGACTAGGCGGTTATTTAGGTGAAGTTACTGAGGACATGATTGAAGAGTTTAATGAACAAAACCCTGATATTGAGGTGACAGGTAATACCTTTGGCGACTTTGATGAAGCTCTCCAGGCCTTTCAGGCTGGTGTAGCTGCCGGCGATCCACCAGCGGCGGTTATGCTAGAGCCTACTCCAACGGTGGAGTTTGCCAACCGGGGAATACTAGCTTCAGTTAGTGATCTATTAGAAACTGATGAGGAAACGGAGGCTGAAGATTATTACGAAGCTTTTTATGAAATGTCTAAAATAGAGGGCGAACAGTATGCTATCCCCCTCTTTGGAACCACCCAGGTACTTTACTATCGCCATGATATCTTTGCTGAAGAGGATATCGATCCTGCAAAGTTAGAAACCTGGGAAGGAATGGAGGAAGCTGCCAGCCAGCTGGCTGAGCGAGATGATGTTGAGCATGGCTGGATGCCGATGTGGGGACGTTATAATATGATGGATGCTGTTTTTGCCCGCGGTGGTCAGGTATTAAATGACGATGGCACGGAAGTGATGATCAACTCTGAAGAATGGGTCGAGACCTGGGAAGCTTTTCGACGCTGGATCCATGAAGATGAAATCATGGGAATTCATCACAGTGGTGTTGGCTGGGAATACTGGTATGACACCATTGATGATGTTTTAGAAGGCAATGCTGCTGGCTATACCGGCTCCAGCGGTGATCAGGGAGATCTTGATTTTGATATAGTCTCAGCAGCCATCCAACCTGGCTGGGAGGATTATGGAGATCCTGCTCCCGTAGGAGAAGCCCGTTATGGAGTAATACCTGCTAATATTAGTGAAGAGGAAAGGGAAGCAGCCTATCGCTGGCTAACTTTCTTTTCCAGTCCAGAGAATACTGCTGAATGGCAGGAGAAGACTGGTTATCTGGCAGTGAGATATTCAGCCCAGGAAGACCCGGACTTCCAGGAGTTCCTGGAAGAAAATCCTCAATCTCAAGTTCCCTTAGATCAATTAGAGGTGGCCTCCTCCTATTGGATAGATCCCACTGGAGGCGAGATTGAACAGGCACTGGATGATGCAGCTGATGCAGTCCAGATAGAAAATGTTCCTGCTCAAGAAGCTTTAGACCATGCCGCTGAAAGAGCCCAGCGCGCATTAGATATTGTCAATTAGTAAAGCAAATAAGCCTATTTAATTTAAAATCAACAGATATATATTAAGACCTCTTATAGTCAGGGCCTCTTTCAGGGGCCCTGGCTTAAAATTATATTAATGAGGCAGGAGGGTTAAAGGTGAAAAAAATTGTGGCTGAATTTGATCTTTGCACGGGCTGCGAAATATGTGCTCTTATCTGTTCCGCTGAACGCTTAGGGGGGTTCAATCCCGACCGTTCTTGCCTTAATCTAAATCTCTTCCAAGATGGAGTATATAATTTCCCCCGGACCTGCCAGCAGTGTCAGCTGGCTGTCTGCAGCCAGGTATGTCCTACCGCTGCCATGCAGGTCAAGGAAAAGCAGGGAATAGTTGGGGTCGATGAAGAAAAATGTATAGGCTGTGGAAACTGCGAAGAGGCCTGTCCAGTTGATATGGTTAAAGTCGATCCCCAAAATGATAAAGCATTAAAGTGTGAATTATGTGATGGAGAAGTGCCCTGCGTGGTAGGTTGTCCCAATGATGCACTGGGAGTGTATGAACAATGAAATATGGAGGCTATCAGGGTGAGCTTTTAGAGATTGATTTATCCAGCAGAGAGATAAAAGCTCTGCCCTTAAAAGAAAGCTTAATCGAGGAATATGTAGGTGGCAAGGGTTTTGGGGTCAAGCTCTATCAAGATTATATTTCTCCCGATACGGAGCCTCTTTCTAAGGAGAATGCCTTATTATTTTTAACAGGCCCTTTAACTGGTACAGTGGCTCCAGCTATGAGAAGCTGTGTGGTGACTCGCTCTCCTCTTACTGGAGGCTGGCTGGATTCTTATTTTGGAGGTTATTTTGGTCAGGCCATTAAATATGCTGGTTATGATGGGATAATCATCACTGGCAGGTCTGAGGAACCGGTATATATATCAATAGACGGTAAAGATGTACAAATTACAATAGCTGACCAGTTAGTTGGAAAATCCACCAGCAAAACCAGAGAGATAATTCAGGCTAAAATGGGGCAGGACTTTCGAGTTGCTTCCATAGGTCCTGCCGGGGAAAATTTAGTTAAATATAGTCTCATATCCTGTGAAAATAATCGCCAGGCAGGAAGAGGAGGAGCCGGAGCGGTGATGGGTAGTAAAAATTTAAAGGCTCTGGCAGTGCGAGGCGATAAGCTCATTGAAGTCAAAGATCAGGCCGGCTTCATGGAGGCAGTATCCCAGGCCAATAAGGAGTTAGCCTCTTCTGAAGATGTGAAGAATTTCCGGGAATATGGTACTCCTTCATCAATACCCTTTGCCCAGGAGATAGGTATGCTACCCACTAAGAATTATCAACAGGGCCAATTTGCTCAGGCGGAAAATTTAACCAGTAAACCCCAGGCTGATTTATTTTGGCAGCGAGATTTAGCCTGTAGTGGCTGCCCCATAGCCTGTGGCAAGATTGGCAGGGTCTTTAAAGGTAAATATCAGGGTTTAATAACTGATACTGTGGAGTATGAAACTTTGGGTTTATTAGGGTCTAATTTAGAAATTGGTAATATTCAGGATATTACCCGGGCTGCTATTTTATGTGATGAGTTAGGGCTAGATAGTATATCTGCTGGAGGAGCGATAGGATTTTTGTTGGAAGCCAACCAAAGAGGTTTATATGATGCTGCAGAATTACAGGAAATGGACTTTGGTAAGGGAGAATCTTTATTTGCCCTTTTAGAAGCGGCTGCTCATCGTCAGGGAGAAACAGGCGAGATGCTGGCTGAAGGAGTTGCCCGGATGGCTTCATTGATTCCCCGGGGAGAAGAATTTGCGGTCCATATAAAAGGTTTAGAAACACCAGCCTGGCCACCGCGAGGAGCTCCAGGAATGGGGCTGGCTTTAATGACAGCTGACCGCGGGGGATGTCATCAAAGAGCTTTTCCCGTTTTACAAGAAGTTGGGGGGGTAAAATGGCGCGGCAAAAAACTTAAGCGTCTGCAAATTGAAGATAAGGCTGCCCTGGTTGTGGAGCAGCAAAATGAACTAGCAGCTTTAGATACACTGATAAAATGCGATTTTGGCACCTATGGAATTGAAAATGAAACCTATCAGAAGCTACTAACCACTGCCACCGGGCTGGATGTAACGGAAAAATCCTGGCAGAGCTTAGGGGCAAAGATCTGGGATGAAGCCCGGCGGATTAATATCCAGCATGGTTTTACCACTCAAGATGATCTGCTGCCAGCTAGATTTAGCGAAGAGCCTCTGCCTGATGGACCAGCTAAGGGCCATAAAATTACCCGGGAAGAGCAACAGATAATGCTGCAAGAATATTATCAACTTAGAGGCTGGGATGAAAAAGGCAGGCCTCCGGATTGTTAAATTAAAGTTTTTTAAGCTCTAGGAATCAATTTCAATTACCACAGATTTCTTGCCAACTTTCTGGTCAACAGAGGTGTTCCTCCCTTTAAAACCCTTATGGAGAGGGGCATTTACTGTTGACCTGTTGTTTTTCTCGCCCCTCTCTGGAAGAGAAAAAAATTTTCGGGCTTCAATTCTGTTATCAAAATATTTCAGCCAGCTACGGGGCTCTCGGTAAATTATCTTACCCTTAGAGCCCATAGTTTTTACAATTTGAGCCAGACACTGCTGGCCAGGTCTGACATTGTAGGATACCCAGACGGCATCGAAATTAGAATAATCGATTTCCTGACAGAGCCCCGAGCTGAACTTTATCAGATTAGTCAAATTATAATACTGGGCAAGTTCCCGGGCTCTTATTAATGCTCTTTCATCGCAATCAATAGCCTCCACCTCAAAGCCCCGCCGGGCCAGCTCGAAAGCGGTAAAGGGAAAAGGCCCACAGCCCAGATGAGCAACTTTATCTCCTGAAGAGACAGCAGCCAATTTAATCTCGTTATTGATCATTTCTCCATAAAAAAATTTGCCATATTTTTCTCCCAGAGCAGGTTTAGCACTGACTAACATCTCTATTTTTTTTACAAAATTAGAGATAATTTTTTCTGCTATCATAATTTCTCAAACTCCTTTGCCAGCCTTGAGGTTTATTTTACTTCTTCGAATTTTTCTATCATAATATCGACTAATTTATCATCGGTTCCTAAAATATCGGCCAGGATGAATTCGATTTCTGGGTATTCCTCTTCTAAAGCTGCAATCTGGGCTGGGATATCCTCCTGGACATGGATGCCTGGATAAAGGAACAGAGGTAGAATAACAATTTTTTTAATCCCCTGGGAGGCAAAGTGAGAGACCTTCTCCGGCAGGGTCGGACTGGCAAGCTCCATGGCGGCTCCTCCCACCCTTTTATCTGCTAATTTATCTGCCAATTTATCAACCAGCTCGTTAAAGACCTCTCTAGCTTTTTCTGCTCTACTGCCATGTCCTAAAACTATTATCCCCATTTCAGTTTCTTTAGTCATATTCACCGCTCCTTTAGTAAGTTTTTAAAAATAATAAAACCCACCCTTCGATTACAGGTGGGTGCTAAGCAGATAAATTGTTCCTGTCTATGATCAGTACTTAAAAATTACTCTAAAATCTGCTTTTCTTGCCATCGAAGATGTTAGCAGGTTATGACCAGGCAGGTCTCCTGACTTCCGGTTTTTAATTCAGTCCAGCCTTCCCTGGATATTCGCCTGATTATCCAAGTGGCATTTTAGACTGATATGGCCGGTTACAGTGGCGGGCCCGTCCAGGTTTTGCACCTGATTCCCTATTCTCCTGCAGCCGTAGCTGCAGGCACCTAATCATAATCAATATTAAATTTGTTGTATACTATTCATTTTAGGTCTTCTATATTATAGCAATAATCAGCTATAATTTCAACAAAAATATCCTATAGTTTTACTATTTGCAAAAAACCGAATAAAATTAATCAACTTGCCTTGAATAATTGGAATAATTAAGATATAATAGTAGACACAGAAAATGTGAAACAAAAAACATAACAAAGGAAAAGGAGTGGTTTTATGAAAAAATTATCACTAATTGCTTTAGTAGCGGTTCTGTCGATAGGCTTAGTTTTTACTGCAGCAGAAGTTTTGGCAGAGCATGAATATGATGATTATCAAGATGGCAGGTATCGAGGATCCTTCTATGATGGCGGAGAATTTAATGTTGCTGTCCAATTTTATCTAGAAGATAACGTTATAAGTGATCCATCCTTTAGATATCTATATTATGATGGAGTAGATTATTTAGGCGCAGCTTATCTGCAGTCTGTCAGAGAACTAAGAGATCAGCATGTAGAAGCTTTAGAATATCTAGATGGTCAGGATGTTACAGCTATAGATGATTTAAGAGAACCAGGTGAAATCATTACTGAAACAGAAGAGACTATTGATGGATTTAGCGGAGCTACAATAAGAAGTTCCAAGATAATGTCAGCAATGAGAGATGCTTTAAATAGAGGTAAATATGATTGATTAAAAGTTTATTATTAAAAAAATTATATTAAATAACAAATCCGGGGTCTTCTGACCCCGGATTTTCCTCTTGATTTTCTGTCTTAATTGTTTTCAGTTAAATCCCAGAAAAGCAGGTAGGGACCATCACTTACAGCCAGCAAATCTTCCTCTGGAGACCAGGTTATTGCCCTGGGGGAGAGTCCAGAGAAGCCTGGTAGAGGGAGGGAAGCTACCTCTGTTAAAGTTTCCTCTTCTAGCTGCCAGATTTTAATCTTTTTACTCTCCACTGCTGCGGCTAAATAATTCCTCTTTGGCGACCAGCTTTTGGCAAAAATATATCCTTCAGTAGAGAGGCGGTCTAGCTGCTCCTGACTGGCAAAATCCCAGAGTCGAAGGGAGTTGTCATCATGACTGGTGGCCAGTAACTTCTTTTCATCATTAGTTAACCAGGTCATGGTGCCTATTTCTCCAGCTTCTTCCCCGAATCGGTGCTTTAAATCGCCAGCTGTAGACCAGACATGGATTCCCCCGGCTTTTCCACCACTGATTAACTCTTCTCCTTCCGGTGTCCAAAGAGCTGTTCTAACCCAGCCTGTTTCAGGACTGAGAATATTAACTTCACTACCATCCTCGGCCTGCCATATGCCGATGGTTCCATCATAACTTGTTGAGGCTAAATACTGTTCCTCTAAACTCCAGTTGACAGAGAAGACCCAATCATCATGAGTTTTCTTTTCTCTTCCCCGAGGGAGGAAAATATCGGTGCGAAAAATTCTGCCATGATCTCCAGCGACATATAACTGCTCCTTCTCCATAGGATCCCAGACAATGACAGCTTCATCCTGACTGGCACTGGCCAAACGCTCACCACTGGGGGACCAGGAAATATCCTCAATGGGTCCAATATGTCCAGATAATCGTCCCTGGCTGGTCGGCTTAGGTGGGGACCAGAGGCGGATATATTTGTCATCATCAGCACTGGCTAAATAATTATCAGCTGGAGACCAGTCAAGGGCATTTATGGTGTCAGTATGCCCTTCTCTAACATAAAGTGGTTTTTGGTCTTCTTTTGACCAGACTTTAATTTTTCGATCCCGGCTACCGGAAATTATTCTATTACCCCCTGGGGACCACTGGATATCAGGGATATCATCACCATGCCCTGATAACTTTTTCTGTTCGTTTTCAGTAAGGGAGTAAAGACTGATTTCTCGATGGTCTCCAGAAGCAGCCAGCTCTTCACCATTGGGTGACCAGGCTAAAGACTGGATGGTACGAGCTGGAGGAGTGAAGGCTTCTATACTTCTCCAGTCTGCTCGGTTAATAACCTCCACTTCACCAGCATCATCTCCAACGGCCAGTTTTGTACCATCAGGAGACCAACGGAGAGCTGTAATTCTTCCCTGGAAGGCATTTTTTTCTATAACTGTTTCCCCGGTTTCAGTATCTAGAACTTTTAACTTATCACCAGCTCCAGTAGCCAGGAGATTTTCTTCTGGAAAAAAACTTAAAGCCCTTACCCAACCGGAATAGTCAGAAAACTTTTCTGCTTGTTCTCCAGTGGACAAATCCCACTTTCTTACTGTTCTGTCCCAGCTGCTGCTAAAAAGATAATCTTCTTCAGAAGACCAGGCCAGATCTGTCACCCAATCGCTGTGGTCCTGGAACACCATTTCTTCTTGCAAATCATCTAAATTCCAGATTCTAACTGTGTTGTCAGCGCTGGCGCTGGCTAGATAGTTATCTTGAGGAGAAAATTCAAGGGCGTTGATAGAATCAGTATGTCCTGTAAGAATATACTTTATTTCACCTTCTTCAGCCTGCCAGAGAATAATGTTATCTCCAGCTCCTCCACTGGCCAATAAATCTCTGTTAGGTGCCCAGGCGACGGCTCGCACTGAGTCCTGATGGCCTCCTAAAATATAATCCGGTCTTTCGGAGAAGAGGGCATCTTCTTCCTGGGCCAGACTACTGCCAGAGAACATAAAAGAAAATAGGACCAGGAGAATTAAAATTGAAAATAGAGTTGAAGAGATTAACCTACCCTGATTACCCTGAGTCATAAAACAATTTTTTTTGTAATTTCTCATACTTCTCTACTCCTTTGTAGTAAAATTTTTAGCTTCTCTGTAAAAAAATAGTCATTATTCTAAGATATTATTATAATAATTCTACAAGTTTTTTTAAAGTCCTTGTGAAAGACACTGAAAAATATGTTATTATAATAAACAAAGATAGAAATATTTTAGCTAAATGGGAGGTTTCAATGACTGAGGCAAATTATTATAGCTTTAATTTTGCTAACCAGGAAATAAAGGTAGCTAAGGGCTGGCAGGAAGTCTTTATAAGTCAACAAAAGTCTCTTAAAAATATAGAGAAGAAAATAACAGCAGTGCCCTCTGAGCCCCCAACAGCAAAGATTTTCCGTATATTTAAAAAACCACCTCGGGCCTGTAAAGTTATTATACTGGGACAGGACCCTTATCCCCAGCCAGAGACGGCCACTGGCCGAGCCTTTGAAGTACAAAATTATCGAGACTGGCAGAAAAAGACCCAAAATGCTTCTCTGCGCAATCTTCTCAAGGAGTTATATCGGGAAGCAAAGGAGATAGATGAATCACCAGCAATTAAAGAGGTGCGCCGTGAGGTTGATAGGATGACAGAAATACTGCCTCCTGCCGAGTTATTCCAGCGTTGGGAGGAGAGAGGAGTATTTCTCTTGAATACCGCTTTAACAGTTCAGCAGGGGAAACCAGGCAGTCATCAGGAGCTCTGGCGTCCTTTCATAAAGGAGGTAATTACAACTTTAGCAGCAATTAACCAGGAGAAGTATTGGCTGTTATGGGGTAATAAAGCCCAAAAATTTCAGGAGCTAGTTGAGTCAGCAGGGAACAAAATAATTACTGCGCCTCATCCCAGTAGATATGATTTTGTAGGCTCAACAACTTTTTCTGTACCTGTAGTTAAAAACATTGTTTTAGCATCAAGAGGTGATGATGGTAATGCCTGCTAACCTGCCACCACAATATTATGAAGCCGAGGAAGCCTATCGTGAAGCAAGTACACCAGAGGAAAAATTAGCTGCCTTAGAAGAGATGTTAGCTGTAATGCCCAAACATAAAGGGACTGATAAATTACAGGCAGATATAAAAAAAAGAATATCAAATGTAAAAGAGGAAAAGGAGAAGAAAGCCAAAAAGAAATCCACCTACAACCCCTATCGTTTTGAAAGGATGGGGGCTGGCCAGATTATCTTGCTTGGTTATCCCAATACCGGCAAATCTTCTATCCTGGCTGCTTTAACCAATGCTAAAGTAGAAGTAGCCCACTATCCCTTTGCTACTTCTCTGCCCGTTGCTGGCATGGTGCCCTATGATAACATCCAGATTCAATTAATAGATACTCCTCCTCTGGTGCCTGAGGATGTTCCAGGACAATTAATTGGAGCAATCCAGGCAGCCGATTTCCCGGTAATTGTAATTTCTGCGGCCAGCGACAGGTGTTTGGAACAATTATCAGGGACCCTGGAATTTTTAGAGGAGAAAAGAATTGTCAGAGAAGAGATACCAGAGGGAGTGAGTGCCTTTAAAGCGGAGGACTTAATGGTGATTGCTACTGGGATAGATGAGAAGAAGGCAGCAGATAATTTAGAGGTAGTGGAGGAGTTTTTCCCTGAGATAAATATCATACCAGTATCACCTACTGCAGATATAAATATGGCTGAGCTGCCTGAAATATTCTTCAATAAACTAGGAATAATCAGAATTTATAGTAAAGCTCCTGGCAAAGAACCAGAATATGATAGCCCCTTTACTATGCCTGAGGGCAGTACTGTTCTTGAATTTGCCCGCGAGGTTCATAAAGATTTTGCTGATAACCTGGAAAAAGCCTGTGTCTGGGGATCAGCCAAGTTTCCTGGCCAGCCTGTTGCCCGGGATTTTGTTCTGGCAGACCAGGATACGGTAGAATTACATGCTTGATTTTGGTATAATTATCTGACAGGGGAAATTGATTATTCTTTGGCGTAGAAAAGTAGAAAGGCAGGTTAAAATCATGGCAAAAAATAAAGTTTTACAATATCTAAAGATAATGCTTTTACTATTGTTTATCGCAGTTTTCTCAGCTGGCTGTTTGAGAATTGATGCTGAAGTAGATCTTAATATGGATGGTAGTGGAAATCTGCAGTATGATCTGGGAGCAGGAAATATGATTTATAGCCTTTTACAACTGGACGGGGCCTTACAGGAAGAGATTGAAGCCGAAGCTAGAGAGAGGAATTACAGCATTGAGGAGTATGAGGAGGATGACTTTAGTGGCTTCCGGCTGGAAAAAGAGTTTGCCGACTTAGAAGAATTAGGTGAGGAACTGGCTTTGTTTTTGCTTTTCAGTAGTGAAAGTTTATCCGATGAAATTCCAGCTGATTTAGAAGAAGCTGAGGATTTACCTGATGATATAGCTGAAGAGGAGTTAGTTGCTGATATTATTGCTGAACAGGAGGAAAGAATAGATTATAAATTTGAAGATGGTCTCTTTACTAGGAATTTTCGCATTGATTACACCTTAGATCTCAGCCAGCAGGATATAACCCTACCTCCAGAGGTGGAGATGTTTGTTTCCGGTGCTTTTTATGAGCAATTTGAGCTGGGCTTGACTCTCAACCTTCCTTTCGAGCCAGTGGACCATAATGCTACTGTTTTAGATGCAGAATCTAATTCTTTGCGCTGGGATTTTAACTATGGTGAAGAAAATGAAATATTTATAGAAGGCAGGGTTTTAATCTGGGAGAATATTGTTATTGGAGTAATTGCCCTGTTGATATTATTGGTGGTGCTTTTATTTCAGCTTAAAGCTAGAAAAAAGAAGAAAACTTAATCGCCGCTAGAGTATTAAAATAATCTGAGTCGAGGCTTGTTTTTCTGGCAACTTTTTTGATAAAATATAAAGGGCAAAGGCAAAATATAATTGTTTCAATGGCCAAAATAGAACTAAAAGGTTAATTAGGAGGTTGAGTTTATGAGCGATCGCATAAAAAGTGCCTATGAAATAGCTATGGAACGAGCTGAACAGATGGAAGCAGAAGGAGATGCTGCTAATTTAGAACGACAGGAGGAGATTAAGCCAGTATTGGGAAAGTTTTTTCAGGGCAAGATTGATGCCGATGAACTCTGGCAGGAATTCAAAGATAAAGAGGAAAGCTGGTTACAGGAAGCCCAGCGGTTGATGATTGATTCTCTGGGTTTGAATTCAAATTTAGCAGAAGTCAACCTGCGCAAGGAAGGGCTCTTAGCTTTAGAAAATTTAAAGGATAGCCCGGAAGTCTCCGCCCTGGAGAGAATAATGACGGAAGTTGAAAATCTGGTAGATAAATATGAACAGGAGCAGGAGAGATTAAAAGAGCGGTTAGAGAGAATGATCCGCAACAATACTAGTCGTGAAATGCGGCCCATGCAGACTGAAGATGGCAATACCGTGATGCAGATGGTAGAGAGTATGGATGAAGATACCAAAAGACAGGTTATAAAATCTCGCCAGCAATTAGAAAAGAAATTCCAGCAGCAATGGGATAAGACAAAGCAGCAATTATTTTCCCGGATTGGTCTGGATTGAAAATATAAAGGGGTCTAATTTAACTGGTGCTACGGGATGTGATGTTTCATGCAAGGCTTAGCTAAAGTTCTAAAGAAAATGACCCGAGCTGATATAATACTGATAGTTTTAATTCTGCTTCTTTCAGGAGGGGGAATTGCTGCTCCTATATTGTGGCAACCAGATTTAGATGATGTTGATATGGTGGTTATTCAGGATGGAGAGGAATTATTTCGCCAGGATTTTCCTCAGGAAGATGGTTATCAGGAATTCACCTTTGAATGGGAAGGTGAAGAGTATACCGCCACTCTAGAATTTGATAATAACAGGGTTCGCCTGCATAGACTCTCTAAAGATGTAGTTCCCCTGCCAATTCACGTGGATATGGGCTGGATCCAGCGGCCAGGTCAGATTATAGCTGCCGTTCCAGTTCAATTGCTAATCAGATTAGATGGAGAAAGACCAGAAGATGAGCTTGATGGAGTTTCAGGAAGCTACAATTAGCTTTATAGAGAAAACTCAGTTGAGGGATTTTTAATAAAGCTTCTGAGCTAATAACGAAAAATAATTAGCCACCCTGAGTAAGGGTGGCTAAAATTATAAGGAGAGCAAGATTTATAATATAGGAGAAAGTAATCGGGCAAAGGATTCTCTGACCTTCATACCTATTCCCCTTTGAGCATAACTGGCCGGAGTGATTTCGCTGGAATATTGCAGGTCCTCTATAAAGATATCTTCTAGTTCTCCGGCAACTTTATTGTCATAAATAAAGGCATTGATTTCGAAATTGAGCTTAAAACTACGGACATCCATATTTGTCGTTCCCACAGAAGCAATTCTGCCATCGACGGTAATGGTTTTGCTGTGGAGAAAACCCCTTTCATAATGATAGAAGCGGACACCGGCCTCTAAAAGCTGTCCTACAAAAGAATGGTTGGCAGCATATACGATGGGTTTATCTGGTCGGTCAGGTATCATTACCCTAACGTCAACTCCAGAATAAGCCGCTATTTTTAAGGCTTCTAACATGCTGGCATCGGGGATAAAATAGGGAGTCTGAATATATACGGATTTTTCAGCCCCATAAATCATTTTCAGGAACAAAGTCTTTATTTCTTCCTCCTTGGAGTCTGGTCCGCTGGTGACAATTTGGACGGGAGAACTTCCCGTTGTTGCTTTAGGAGGAAAATATTTAGGCTGGTTTAAAAAGCTATCTCCGGTGGCAAAACTCCAATCCAGGAGAAAACGATGCTGCAAACTATCGACGCTCTCACCTGTTATCCTAAGATGGGTGTCGCGCCAGTCGCCAAAACGCTGAGATTCTCCTATATACTCAATTCCGACATTAATTCCTCCCACATAACCAACCTTTCCGTCGATAATGCAGTTTTTGCGATGGTTGCGATAGTTGATATCAAGAACAAAGGGGGCGAAGGGAATTGATTCTCCCCCGGCTTTTTTTAATCTGCTGATATGTTTTTTGGGAATCTTTCTGGTACCCATTCGATCATAAAGTAGTCGCACCTCAACTCCCTGTTTCGCTTTTTTTGTTAGCAGTTCAATCAATTTTTTTCCCAGAGTATCTGGCCGAATAATGAAATAATTGATATGGATAAAATCTTCAGCTTCGGCGATATCGGCAAAGAGGTCAGCAAACTTCTCCTGGCCATGGGTGTAAATATCAATATTATTATAACCCAACATAGCTGGAGTGCGGCTGCTCAATCCCAATCTAATGATTTTCTCTTCTAAAGGGGGAAAGTCAGGTTGATTATCGGTTAAGGGGAAATAATCTTTGTCAGCATAGGCCATCTTTCTCCCCTTGTCCTGCTCCATTTTTTGCTGAAATACTTTTCTTTTGCGCGGTGTTAATCCTAAAAATAAATAGACAACAAAACCGAGCAAAGGCAGAAGAGTCAGGACAAAGAGCCAGGCCCAGGTTGCTGTGGGATCTTTTCGTTCAAAAAATATCAGGGCGATGATAAAAAGAATATTGAGAATCAGTATAGCTATAGGTATAATAGTGGTAAATTCCATTAGCTTCACTCCCTATTATTTATAATTATGGTTAAAAAGATTTAATCCTTTTTCAGGAGCAGAAATAATAAAAAGTAATTTTTTAGGCAGGCCTTTAATAATAGGCTTTATTAATAAAGGGGCTGAGTAATAAATGTTATTAAAATTATGGCGAAAATATAATCAAAAAACTCCGGCGCTTAAAAAAAGGAGAAAAAAGAAATGGAGTATTGGATTATTTACCGGTGATCCTTTAGGAAAGCTTGAACCCCATTCCGAGAATCCAATCCTGACCGCTGCCGATGTTACTGATTGTAAAGCTAGCTTTGTGGCTGACCCCTTTATAATAAAGGCTGATAATTACTTTATTTTTCTAGAAGTTTTAAATATTGACAGTGGCAGGGGAGAAATTGGAGTGGCTGGCAGTGAAGAAGGAAAGCATTGGGAGTATCAGCAATTGGTTTTGCAAGAAGATTGCCATTTATCCTATCCCCTGGTCTTTCGAGAAAAGGGTGAATTTTTTATGCTGCCGGAGATGAGCCAGACTAAAAAAATCACTCTCTATCAGGCTAAATCTTTTCCCTATCAATGGGAACCCTGTTTAAAATTTTCTCTGCCATCAAAACCCTATCGAGACTCTACTCTGTTTAAACAGGGAGATATCTGGTGGTTATTTACCACCTGGGATGATAGCAGGCTGCATTTATATTATACAGCTGACCTCTGGCAGGGCGACTGGACTCCTCATCCTGAAAATCCCGTTAGTCAGGGCCGGTATGCCAGGCCTGCAGGGAGGATATTTTTCTGGCAGCAGAGATTGTTTAGCGTTTCTCAAGACCCTCTACCTGGTTATGGTTCCCGGGTCATGCTCAAGGAGATTTTAACGATGACCCCGGAGAACTACCAGGAGGTGTTACTGGGTCCCTATTTTACCCCGGGAGGAAGGGGCTGGAATGCAGATAGGATGCATCATGCTGACTTTTATTACCCCGCTCCCCTTTCCCTGGTTGAAAATAAGTCAGCTCAAAATGACTGGTTAATAGTTGCTGATGGTTATCAGGCTGCCTTTAACTTGGATTCTCTGCAGGTTAGAATGCAGCAGTTTAAGAACTGGCGGAGGAGAAAGAGAAATCCTCAATAAAATAAAAAGCTTCACCACCATACTAAAGTTTGACGCTCTGAGCCAAATAGCATATAATTACTTTAGTAGAATAAAGAGACATTAACCAATAATATACTGACAAGGAAGAAAAATAACAGGAGGAAATTACTTTGCATTTAACAGGCACTATGACAGTTAATAAGGATGGTAGACTTGAAATTGGTGGTATTACTGCCACGAAGTTAGTTAATGATTATGGGACCCCTCTGCTGGTTTATGATGAAGAACTAATATTAGAGAAAATTGCTGCTTTTCAGGCGGCACTGGCAGAATATCCTGGAGAGAGTCAATTGATTTATGCCAGTAAAGCTTTTCTCTGCCGGGGTCTGGCTGCTATGTTAAGGAAGGAGGGGCTGGCTTTAGATATTGTCTCGGAAGGTGAATTGGCCAGAGCCCGGGCCGGTAATTTTCCCCCGGAGAAAATGTTTTTTCATGGCAATAACAAATCCCCGGCTGAAATTAAAAAAGCTATAGAAGAGGGAGCAGGAAGATTTATTGTTGATAATGCCTGTGAGGCCAGACTGCTGGCTGATATTAGTGAGCAATATGAGCAGGAAGTAGCCTGCCAGCTGAGGGTAACCCCGGGAATTGATGCCAACACCCATGATTATATAAAGACCGGCCAAAAAACATCTAAATTTGGCGTAGGTATTGCCACAGGTCAAGCAGAGGAGTTAGCCCTCTGGCTGGAGGAACAGGAGCAGTTGAATTTTATGGGGCTCCATTCCCATATTGGCTCACAAATATATGAGAGTTCCACCTTTAAAGAATTAATCTGGTCTATGGCTCAATTTATGCTGGAATTACGGCAGAAACACGGTCTAAAGATTAAAGAAATTAATCTAGGTGGGGGTATTGGAGCTCCCCAGAGAGCAGAAGATTCTCAGGTCAATATTAAGAACCTGGTGACTGAAGTAGGAAGTGAGCTGGCTGCTACCTGTAAGCGAGCAGATTATCCTCTGCCCAGACTGTTGTTAGAACCTGGCCGTGCTATTGTGGGAGAGGCTGGCACCAGTCTCTATACTATAGGCTCAGTAAAGAGAGTTAATAACAGCAAAAACTATGTAGCTGTCGATGGTGGAATGACTGACAATATCAGGCCTGCTCTATACGATGCCAACTATGAAGGATTTTTAGCAAATCGCTGTCAGGCAGATGATGACTTTTTAGCCACTGTCGTGGGAAAATGTTGTGAGTCAGGAGATGTTTTAATTAAAGACCTTGAGTTGCCAGAGCCTAAGGCCGGTGATATTTTAACCATTCCTGCTTCTGGGGCTTATACCTATTCTATGGCCAGCAATTATAATGGTATTCCCAGACCGGCAGTCCTGTTAGTAAATTCTGGCCAGGCCGAGGTCTTAATAGAACGGGAAAAAGTCTCTGAGCTTTATCGGTTGGACACCCTGCCGGCGAGATTTCAAGATTAAGGGAAGGCTAAATCAGTTGTTGGAAATTAATATTAAAAGGGGGCATTAAAATGTATCTAAAAATGTTGCAAAAAAGAAGAAGCATCAGAAAGTATAAAGATGAAGAAGTAAATGGTGAACAGATTCAGGCTTTATTGCAGGCTGCTCTTCTTTCTCCCAGCTCTCGAGGCCAGCGCCCCTGGCAGTTTATCTTAATAGACGAAAATAATATTTTAGCTGAACTGGCTGATGCCAAAGCTGGTGGTTCTTCTTTTCTAGCTGGAGCTGAGTATGCTGTGGCTATAGCTGCTGATCCAGAGGTTAGTGATGTCTGGGTGGAAGATTGTTCCATAGCAGCAACTAATATTCAGATGATGGCTGAGGATTTAGGATTAGGTTCCTGCTGGGTACAGATACGGCGGCGCCAGCGACAGAATGGTGAAGACTCGGAAAGTTATGTAAAAGAAATTTTGGACCTGCCTCAGGATTTGAGAGTGCTGGCAATTATAGCTTTAGGCCACCCCGATGAAGAGAAGGAAGATCATGAGCTGGATGAGTTGGCCTATGATAAGATTCATTATAATTGCTACGGGCAGGAAATTCCCAATTAAAGATAACTAAAACAGCCCCTCTAAGCCCCTTTAGACCCGGGGGCTGTTTTTATTAGGAGGAATAAAATGCTAAAAAGAAGTATTCATACCATTGAAAGCCACACCATGGGTGAACCCACCCGCATAGTTATAGGAGGAGTTGGTCCGATTCCAGGCCTGGGAGCTGCCGGCAAAAAACAATATTTAGCGGAAAACCTTGATGCTCTGCGGAAATTTGTGATTAATGAACCAAGAGGTCATCGAGATATGTTTGGGGCAATAATTGTGGAACCAGAAATAAGCAGGGCCGACTTAGGGGTAGTATTTATGGATGGTGGCGGATATTTGAATATGTGTGGCCATGGTATAATGGGTACTGCTGTAGCTTCTTTAGAAACAGGGATTATAACTAAAGAAGGAGTTAGTTACAATAACAACGGGGCAGTCAACTTAGAGCTGGAAACCCCGGCAGGTTTGGTAGGAGCCGAGGTGGAACAGGGAGAAATAGGCTGGGAAAAGGTTACAGTTAGTAACGTGCCTTCCTTTGTTCACAGCCGGGATTTAACTTTGACTCTAGCTTCAGGGAAAAAAATATTTTTCGCCATCGCCTTTGGGGGTAGTTTTTTTGCCCTGGTGGATGTAGTAAAATCAGGCCTAAAATTAAATAAAGAGCTGCTGCCGGATTTGAGCAGAATAGCACTGGAGTTAAGAGAAAAAATAAATCGGAAATTTACAATCTGCCATCCCACTCTGGACTACATCACAGAGGTAGACTTAGTGGAATTTTATCAGCCCCTGGGAGAGAATCCCTGCAAATATAAGAACCTGGTGGTCTTTGGCCAGGGACAGATTGACCGCTCTCCCTGTGGTACCGGCACCAGTGCCAAGATGGCTCTTTTATATGAGCAAGGGGCTTTAGAGGCCGGTGAAAGGGTGGAGTCGACTAGTATTATCGGCACTAAATTTACTGCTGAGTTTAACGAAGAGCTAACTGTAGATAACTATAGAGCTATAAAACCTAAAATTACCGGCAGGGCTTATATCACTGGCTTTAATCATTTAGTCTTAAATCCGGCTGACCCACTGCCAGAAGGTTTTGTGATCTGATTTATATAAGATAGTGGATTACTAGTTAAAATATTTGCGTGGACTATTAGTTAAAATATTTGCTGCTATATTTTAACGGCAAAAATTTAGATTTTATTTAAGCTGGAGGTTGTAGTATGTCAAAGGCTAGGACTACGAGACTCCTGGGTATTTTAATTAAATTATTGGAGCGAGATAAAATTCAAGGAAGGGAACTGGAGAAAGCCTTCGGGGTATCTTCCAGGACTATTGTTAGAGATATCAGGCGTTTAAACGAGCTAGGACTGCCAGTCTCTTCTCAACCTGGCAGAGAGGGCGGCTATTATCTCAATGATAGTGCCCATCATTCCCTGCAATATCTCTCCATAGATGACCTCTTAGAGATAAAGAGTAAGATAGCAGGGAGAGATAAAGCCCAGGAGCAGGATATTGATACTGCTCTAGCCCATTTATATGAGGCTTTACCTGCTCCCCAGGGGCAGAATTTACTGGCGGAAGTAGAATTTTCGATATCACCCTCGGGTTTAGAGCGGAGCTTACTGGAAAAGCTGCAGTGGTTTTATCATTGCAAAGAGAGGGCAAGATTGGTCAAGATTATTTTAGGAGAAAAAGCCAGCCATAAATCAGTCAAAAAAGTATATCCTCTGGAGATATACTATTATCGACGAGATTGGTTATTATACTGTTTTTTGCCGGAGAAACAGAACTATTCTCACTATCATTTTAGCTCTATTTTATCCTATAAACAGCTGGCTCAGGAGATGAATAATCTGGCTAAAAAAGTAAGGGAAGATGATTTCAGGCAGTATTTAAGGCGGAAGGGTATTGATGATTTAACAAAATTGGTGCTGGAGATTGAGGGGGCACCTCAATATTTAGCTGAACTAAAAGAGAAAGAACTATTTTACCAGGCTGAATACAAAGACAAACTCCAGCCAGGAGAAAATAATACTAAGAACAGGTTAATTTTAAAGACCGAACAGCAGGATACAGAAGAATTGCTGCAAATATTTTTGAGTTTTGGCAGCAAACTAAAAATAATTTCTCCAGATTGGTTGAGTAGCTTGCTGCTACAGGAAGTACAGGAGATTAAAGAACAATATGAATGACATTTAAAATTAACAAGTTAAAGTAAATATTTTGCTGATGTCAAAAATTTTTAAAAGAAGACTTAGAGGGGGTAATATTAATGGAGAGTATGGAAGGCCTAATAAAGACTGCCAGTCAAGGAGAGGCGGCCTCTTTGGTTGTAGCTGGAGCAGGTGGCAGGGAAGTATTGAAATCAGTCAAATTAGCGCAGGAAAAGGGAATGATTAAGCCCTTACTGATAGGAGACTCCCAGAAGATTAGACAGTTAGCCCGGGATCTGGCTTTAAATATTTCACCAGGTCAGATAGTGGCGGCCAAAGATGACCGGGAGATTAGTGAAATAGCAGTGGAAAGACTTTTAGCTGACCAGGATATTTTGATGAAGGGATTGGTGCAAACAGCAAGCTTAATGAAGGCCGTTCTAGCGGCTAAGGACAAGTTGCTGACTAGAGAATTGATAAGCCATTTGGTTTTAGCTGAGGTGCCGGCAGTGGACAGGCTAATTTTCATCAGTGATGGCGGGGTGAATATTAGCCCGGGTACGCAGGAAAAACTGGCTATTATCCAGAATGCCGTTGACGCTGCCCGACAGTTGGGCTGGGAAGAGCCCCGGGTTGCTCTGCTGGCAGCAGTGGAGAAAATAAAAAAAGCTATGCCAGCCACTGAAGAGGCGGCTCTCCTGGCTAAAATGGCAGAGCGAGGAGAAATAAGCGGAGCCAAAGTGGATGGCCCTTTTGGTCTTGATAATGCTCTTTTCTCTGAGGCAGCTGCCATTAAAGGTTTGTCAGGTGAAGTTGCCGGTCAGGCCGATATTTTGATTACTCCAGATATAGAATCTGGCAATCTATTGGGGAAGAGCGTTGTTTATCTGGCAGGAGGTCGTTTTGCTGCCTTTATCGGCGGGACGACAAAACCTGTTATTGTAACCTCCAGGGCAGATAAATCTGATACCAGATTGGCCTCTTTAGCTGTGGCAGCAATAATGGCTGATTAGAATTTAGCCCTAGGTTGGCAATTAAAGCAGTAGTAGGTGGTAAATCTTGAAAAATTTAATTGTAGTTTAGGCTTACCAAACTAAGATTATAAAAAATCAAAAAATTAAAAATGTTTGCAGGAAACTTCGCTTCGACCAATAAGTATATTAATACTATATTTAAAAGTAAAAATATTATGTAATTAAATATAAAAAACCACAATAACGAATAAATAACAAAAAAGATTTTTCTGATTTATAATATAACTGAATGAAATCTTTAATAAAGCTTTAATTTGTAATTTAATTTTGTTGAGTTAGGGGGAAATACAGTGGACAGGTTTACCCGATTGTTTGGTTTTAGTTTGATTTTTCTTTTAATTGTCAGTGTGAGTGGCATTATAGGAGTTGATCCTGGATTTACTGCTGCTCCTGATTACCAGGAAAATTTCAGAGAGAAAATTGGTGGACAGAGTTCTTTTTCAGTGGATCATTTGGAGATCAATATGCGCTTGGCTCCTGCAGCAGAATTCCCTATCTGGACAAGTGATGGAGATACCAGTATTGTCAATAATCCCTTCTGGATAGCTGAAACTCAGGTAACCTATGAGCTCTGGTATGAAGTACGAAATTGGGCTGAAGATAAAGGTTATATCTTTGCCAATTTTGGTTGTGAAGGGACCAACCTGGGAAGAGGGTCCTGGTCTCAGGGTTTTGAAAAAGCGGGTATTACTCCTACGGAAAGAAAAAAGGAGCCGGTAACCATGGTGGATTGGAGTGACTGCATTGTCTGGTGTAATGCTCTCTCAGAATTTTTGGATTTGACTCCAGTTTATAGTTATCAGGGTTCGGCAATTAGAGACTCAACTCAATTTGTTGTGTTTGGAGGGGATGAATCTTTGCTCTTTGATGTTGATGAAATAAAAAAGCTTAAGACAGATGGTATTCGTCTCCCCACAAGGAACGAGTGGGAACTGGCGGCCCGCTATCAGGGAGATGACAGCTCACATGATGCTATTTTTCTAGATGGTTTTTATTGGACACCTGGTGGCTATGCCAGTGGAGGAATTGGCCCGATATACCCCTGGGATGAAGAGGCCCGAGCCCAGCTCTCAGAAATAGCCTGGTATAATCAGAATAGCGATGTTGACGGTGACGGGATGCGCACCCAGGCAGTCGGTTTAAAAGAACCCAACATCCTTGGCCTTTATGATATGAGTGGTAATGTCTGGGAGTGGTGCTATACTGCAGCCGGACCGGACGGTAGCCATCGAGCAATCAAAGGAGGCCACTGGTATGGTGACGAAAGAGTGCTGAGAGTGGGATTTAACAGCAGCCATCCTCCAGATATTGGTCTGCCCAGAATTGGATTTCGTATTGTTCGGTCTTGGTAGAGATTTTTCTTAAAATAAAATGGTATGAGGTGAAGACATGAAACTTACAAGAGTGTTACCATCCTGTTTTATGTTGACGATATTAATCTTGAGTCTTACTATGGTATCTTTATTTATTGTTCTTCAGCCTGCAGAAGCGGCTGAGCCCTGGATGGCTCTGCACTTTGAGCCAGGACAGAGTTTTACTTTTGAAATTTCAAGGATCGACAAAGATGTCAAAACTGCGGGTATGACTACTTTATGGGTGCAGGAGAAAGGAAATGGCTTGCTGGAGCTTATTTTGCAGGGAGAGTTTGAGGGGCAGGAGTTTGCGATTTCAGCCAGCGGTCCTCAAGACAGCCCTGAAGAGCTTTTTGTCAATTTTGCTGCTCCCTTATTTCATGAACTGCCTCCTGGGGCTCAGGAAGTTATGACCCATGCCTTTCTACTTCCCTGGTTTGATATGCCTCTCTACAGAGAAGAACTCTATCTGGGTTGGGAGTCAGAACCTGTTGAATTTGCTGATGCTGTCGATTTCAGAGTCTCTGAAATGCAGAGCTATGCCGGTCTGGAAGGTTACCTGATTGAACTTGACGGTGTTATGGCCGAAGATGAAAAAATGAATATCTGTGTCAATCCCTCATTGCCGCTGCCTCTAATGGTTGAAGTCAGTGGTTTTTCTGATATGTATGAGCATGAAGGGTCTCTCTTTAAGGTAGAGTTGCTGGCCTACCAGGATGATTCAACCGTTCCGGAGGCCATTGCTGCTGAGATTCAGGTGCCGGATGAAATTTTAGAAGAAGTGGTAGAATTCTTCCAGGAAAAAGGTTTTAAGATTGGAGAAAGAACAAGTAAGGCATTTGGCATGATGGGAGCAAGTGCTGGATTTGGTATAGAAGTAGAAGGAGATGAGGTAGAGCTTTATTATTTTGATCCTGAGCTAACTGATGCTGAAACTTTAGAATATCTAAAAGAAGCCCGTGCCAGCGGTGAATTCTGGTTTGCCGATATGGGAATGGGAATTCCAGTTGAGGTTAATGAATATATTTTAATGACAGGATTAGAATTTGGTGAAATTTATGAGCATCCAGCTCGTACTGAAATAATTGAAGCATTTATGCAGTTTTAATTTATTAAAAGATAAGCTCAAAAAACAGGGAAAGAGAAAAGGCCTTATATTTTTAAAGAGGCTTTTCGCTGATAATTATTTATACCTCGGACTCTTGCTGCTGGGGTTCGACGGTAATGAACATTTGAGAAAAGAAGGGCAGATTATTTTCCCAGATGCTTAAAAACCTATCGGTAGAAAGGGTTAGATTTCCTGGTTTTTGCCGCAAAGGCAAAGAAGGACCAGTTTCTGGATCGTAAAAGTAAATTTCATCATTTATATTATTATAGCCCACGGCAACCATATAATGCTGCCATTTTAGTCCATCGCCGACCATAACTATTATTGGCCTGCCCTGCGATAAATAATATTTTAAAGTGTCTATATCTCCAGTTCGAGCTGTGGCGGTTAGATCATTAGCCCGCAAATGATTAATAACCCGATGAGGAGGAACGCCGATATCAAAGGGCAGTGGATAGGACATTTCTTCATAATTTTCTGAGCCCAGAGCCAGCTGATTATAATAACGCTGGACAAAAGCGGTGGCATAACCTGCACATTGATTATAGCCCTGAAGATAATAGCCATCTGTTATTGCTGGTGAATAGTAATCCGGGAATACCAGGGCCTCTCTAGACTGGTATTCTAGGGGAAATATATCTGTTGTTGGGAAATAGGGGGTTAATAAAGAGCTAACAAAGAGAAAAACAGCTATTAGTTGTACTACTGGTATATATTTTAGCATTTTTTTCACTCCGAAGGCCTATTATTTCACAAATTTATCACATCTTGCCTAATTTATTATAACTTATAGCCCAGAAAATAGCAATAGGCAGCTAATGATAATTTATTTATCCTGGACTTTGGCCTTCAGTCCTTGCAGCTGTTTTGTTACCGCAGCCGGTGCAGGCCCACCGGTAATGTGGCGATTTTTGACGGCAGAGAGGGGTTTGAGTTTTTCCAGAAGATCGGCTTTAAATATCTCTTTATGGTCAGGGAATATACTTTTAAAGTCTCTTAATTTTAATTCTGTTAAATCTTTATTTTCAGCGATGGCGTAATTAACGGCTTTTCCAGCAAGTTCATGGGCTTGGCGGAAGGGGAGACCCTGTTTGCTTATATAATCTGCCAGCTCTGTGGCATTAAGAAATCCTCGAGAGAGAGACTCTGCCATTTTTTCTTTATTGAAATTAATCCCCTGGAGAAAATCAGGTAAAACTTTGAGAATCTCTTTGATAGTGGCAATGGAATCAAAGAGGGATTCTTTATCTTCCTGCAAATCTTTATTATAGGCCAGGGGCAGCCCTTTTATAACCAGGGCCAACTGCTGATAGTTACCCGCTATTCGTCCTGTCTTAGCTCTAATTAATTCGGCGATATCGGGATTTTTTTTCTGAGGCATTATGCTGCTGCCAGTGGCAACAGTATCAGCTAACTCAATAAAATTATATTCCGGGCTATTCCAGATAATAATTTCTTCAGCCAGGCTGCTTAAGTTTAAGCTAAAACTCACCAAGCAATGGTGGAATTCCAGCAGAAAATCTCTAGCTCCCACGGTATCCAGCGAGTTTTGGCTGACAGAATTAAAACCCAGTTCTTTTGCTACCCATTCCCTATCAATGGGAAAAGTAGTCGTAGCTAAAGCTCCTGAGCCTAAGGGGCAGATATTCACACGCTCCCGGCAATCCTGCAGCCGTTCTAAATCCCTCTTAAACCTCTGAGCATGGGCTAAAAGATGGTGAGCAAGGGTTACTGGCTGGGCTGGTTGCAGATGAGTAAACCCTGGTAATACAGTCTCTAAATGATCTTCAGCGAGCTGGCAAAAGAGAAGGATAAGTCTTTTGATCCCTTCTTCTAGAATATCAATCTGTTCTCTGAGATATAATCTTATGTCCAGGGCCACTTGATCATTGCGACTGCGGGCAGTATGCATTTTGCCAGCTATCTCGCCTATCTCTTCGGTGAGCAATTGTTCAATTAGGGTATGAATATCCTCAGCTTTCCAGGGTATTCTGTTGTTTTTTTGGGCCTGGTCAAGCTTTTCCTTAACTTTATTTAGCCCGGCAATTATTTTGGCTTTATCAGTCTCGCTGATTATATCCTGCCTGGCCAACATTTTTACATGGACTATGCTCCCTTTAATATCATAGGGATAAAGAGCAAAGTCAAATTTTAAAGAGGAGTTAAAAGAATCAATATTAGTGGCAGTTTTAGCCGAAAATCGACCGCCCCAAAGTTTCATATAATCAAATCCTTTCAATTAATTACCTGTTATAGCAAATGAAATATATAGCGCCCAGGTAAGATTAAAATTAAATAGCTTTGATTGACTTATTTGCTTTAGTTTCTTTCTGCTGTTGATTTTGCTCACAGCTAGCAGCAACCTTTAAAGGTAATGACCAGAGTTTGATAAAGCCGGCGGCTGAACCATGGTCGAAGGTATCATTTTCATCATAAGTAGCTAATCCCTCGTCATATAAAGAGTTGCTCTCTGATTTTCTGCCTACCACCTGACACTGACCCTGGAATAATTTTAATTTAACTTTGCCCGTTATTTTTCCCTGTAAAGTGGTGAAGAAATTCTGCAATGCAGCTCTTAAAGGAGAGAACCAGAGGCCGTAATAGACCATTTCACTATATTTGGACTGTATAGTCTCTTTATAGTGGAGGCTTTCCCTATCCAAGACCAGAGAAGATAAGTCCTGGTGAGCTGTTAAGAGAATAGTTGCTGCCGGAGCTTCATAAATTTCCCGGGATTTGATGCCTACCAGTCTATTTTCCACCATATCTATTCTGCCTACTCCATAGGTAGAACCAATCTTATTTAATTTAGCTACCAGATCAGCGGGATTTAGAGCCTCTCCATTGATTCCTATGGGTATCCCTTCTTTGAAACTTATAGTTAAATAAGTTGGCTGGTCAGGGGTGTCGGGGATATCTCTAGTCCATTGATAAGCATTGGCTGGAGGTTCCTGCCAGGGATCCTCTAGCTTGCCACATTCAACACTTATTCCCCAGAGATTTTCATCGATACTATTGGGGGAGTCTTTAGTGGCCTGTACCGGGATATTATTTTCTTTAGCATAATCAATTTCATCTTCTCTAGTGGTAAAAC
Organism: Halanaerobiaceae bacterium; assembly: GCA_003553485.1. Lineage (GTDB taxonomy): Bacteria > Bacillota > Halanaerobiia > Halanaerobiales > Halarsenatibacteraceae > T1SED10-84. The sequence goes on from PWEJ01000148.1 coordinate 51,813, forward strand.
CCCAGTCTCTAAGGGGGGCGATAACCTCTAGTTCGGGATTGAGGGCATTAAAAGAGGTTTCAAACCTCACCTGATCATTTCCTTTACCGGTACAGCCATGAGCCACTGCATCTGCCCCTATTTTTTTAGCATGTTCAGCCATCCTGGCAGCTATTAAAGGTCGGGCTAGCGCTGTAGCCAGGGGATATTTCCCCTCATAAAGGGCGCCGGCCTGCAGAGCAGGAAAAACATATTCTGAGATAAATTCCTGGGTCAGATCCTCAATTATCGTTTCGCTGGCCCCGGTAGCAATAGCTTTATCTTTGAGAGCTTTTTTGTCAAGATCCTGTTGCCCTAAATCAGCAGTATAGGTGACGATTTCAGCTGAGTACTTTTCTTTGAGCCATTTTATCGATACAGAAGTGTCCAGTCCACCTGAGTAAGCCAATAGAATTTTATCAATATTTTTAGTCATAATAGATCCTCCTGTGAATTTAATAGTTTTATCAGATAGTCAGTAAATATAAAAAGCCGCCTCCAACTATTATCGTTAGAGACGGCTTAATATCCGCGGTACCACTCTTGTTAACAGAATAAATCTGCTCACTCTCAGTGCCCTTAACGCCGGCCTGCGACTTTTCCTAATGGTGATAGCCCGAGGCTATCAGGTTCAGAAAAGCTTCTTCAGGGTGCGCTTCAGTTTGATTAACTTCCCCAGCTTCCACCAAAACCTGGTTCGCTCTCTCCATTAATCAACTTACTCTCCCTGGCTACGAATTTATTTTAATTTATGATTTTAGCCAACTAAATTATATTGTCAATTATTATAACCCAGACAGAAGAAAATTGCAAGCTGATTTAGCGATATTTTTAATTTTTTTTCAAAAAATCTTAGAATCAGTTCTCTTTTTATTTTTGAATAACTCTGTCTGCTATTTTAGGTAGTACTTTTCCAGCCTTGCCTGTAATAATCAGATCAAATAACTGGGTTCGACTTCCCCGGTCGGCGTTGAGGTAGATCAGTTTCCCGGAATTTTGCCTGGTCAACTCCGGTATTCCAGCTGCTGGATATACCTCCAGGGAAGAACCAATTACTAGCATTAAATCAGCCCTTTTGGCCTCTGCCCAGGATTTTTGCAGGATATCTTCTGGCAGCCTTTCTCCAAAAAATACAATTCTAGGCTTTAGCCGCAAACTGCCACAGTTATCACACCGGGGAAGCTTATCTTTTTTTAAAGTGGCGGTAAGCTCCTGCCAGAGATAGACCTGACTACAATCCTGACAGTCAACCTTCTGCAGTGAACCGTGAATTTCCAGCACTTTTTCACTTCCGGCCTCTTGATGGAGCATATCAATATTTTGGGTGATGATGCTCTTTAGCTTCCCCTGTTTTTCTAAACGGGCTAGAGCTCTGTGACCGGGATTGGGGCTGGCTCCACTGCTGATGATTAAATCCCTGGCAAACTGCCAAAATTTTTTAGGTTGATTGCGGAAACTTGAAAGAGATACAGCTTCCTGAGGGTCGTGTTTATTCCAGAGACCATCTGGCCCCCTAAAGGTCGGGACACCACTTTCTGCTGAAATCCCGGCTCCAGTAAAGGCCACGGGATAATTAGCAGAATTTATCAGTTGAGCAGCTTTTTTAATTTTTTCTTTCATAGTAGCCACCCTCCTTCTGTAGTAATACATTAGGCTCTGCTTACTTAATAATTAATCGGTTTTTTAGTTAGTTATATTTTAACATAGAAACCATCTCTTTGCGACCAACAGAGATTTATAAAAAACGATATTTTAAACTAAATAAGACAGGGAAAAATAATAGCTCAATGGTTGTTGCTATTACAACTACTTTGATAAATATTTATAAAATAGATGGAATAATCTTCAGAAAACTATTTA
>PWEJ01000047.1 GCA_003553485.1 Halanaerobiaceae bacterium
AGGATTGATTTCCAGAGGCAGACCGGCTGGGGGCACAGGACCTTCAGGGCGGCTCATTTCTTCCCCGTTCTCTGCCGCAAGAGTGAGAGATCTGGCGGTGAACTGATTCAGAGAGAGCTGATAAACACCGGCAGGTCTGCGCACAATCAGCTGCTGAACCCCGGATTGCCGGGAATAAAATTTACCCTCCAGAAAATTATCCCTGTTTTGATAATCCAGTTCGGAAATCAGTCCAGCCGGAGATTGCAGATAAACTGAAACCCCGGTAGTTGTCATATCGGCAGGGTCATCGTCCAGATGTCCCCAGTAAATTTCAAAACCAGCCTCCTCTCCTGTCTCGACAGTTAAGGGTGCTTCAATCCAGAGATAATGGGCAGAGACGCTGGTGAAAGTTAGCAGAATAGCGGTCAGCAGCAGGAGAGCAGTCAGGGTGAATATTATCAGGCACCGGGAAATTTTTTGCCGGGAATTTGCGTCAGCTTTTGTCATCTAGTTAGCCTCCTAGGATTTTGGGTTTTACAGATAGCAGTACAACATAAAGCAACATTAAGTAGCATAATAATTATTTTCGTGCTATATAACTATTCTTTATCAGAGGTTAAAATCCTTCTTTTTAAATATTAATTGTTAAATTAGCTAAAAATAATCTCAAAAAAATAAAGGAATAATTGCTTTAATACAGAAATAAATAAAGTAGCACAGTAGCACTATTTTAAAATAGGTGTTATAAAAGCATTTCAACGGGAAGTGTTTAGGAAGTGTTATAGGAAGTGTTTCAGCGGTGCTGCTAAACAAGTGTTTCAGCAACGCTGCGAAGCAAGTGTTTCAGCAGCCCTGCAGCTGAACTTTGCTTTCCGAAGAGCACCTGCTTTAACCACCTGCTTTAACCACTTTTTTAAACTACCTGCTTTCTATACACTGATGATAATTTTGCTCAATGCTGCTAGATGCTGCTAGCCGTCACAGCCTGAGATTCAGCTGTTACAGCTCGAGATTCTGGCTGTTACAGTCTGAGATGCTGGCTGTCACAGCCCGAGCTGCTGACTATTAGAGTCCGAGCGGCTACCTGTCACAGCATGATTTCAGTTTGTATGAAGAGAGTTAATTACCTGATGTATTACGGAATTAAAGTAGAGATCTAGATGAGGAGATATTATGCATATTGCAGATGGTTTGCTTGAACCTGAAGTTGTAGCTGCCGGCTTTGCGCTGTCAGCGGCTCTGGCAGTTTATAGCTTGAAAAACAGGCAGGACCGGGAAAAATTTTCTGCCCTGGTGCCCCGGATCAGTATGGTGACTGCTGCTCTTTTTGTATCATCACTGCTCAATATCCCGGTGGGTCCAACCACCGTACATTTTTCTTTCGTGGGACTGGCTGGCATTCTGCTGGGGCCACTCTCTGTAATCGCGGTGATCGTTTCTTTGATTATGCAGCTTCTGCTTTTCAATCATGGCGGTTTTTCCACTCTGGGGATGAATGCGGCAAATTTTGCCCTGGCTGCTCTGGCAGCTCATTATCTTTTTCAGCTCAGAAAAAGTCAGATTTTCAGACAATCCTGGCATAAGTATCTGGCCTTTTTAGCGGCTGCAGCTGCTACTCTGGTTAAAATTGCAGGGGCTTCTCTGGCCCTCTATTATTCAGGTTTTCCTGCCGGAGTTGGCTTATCCCTCACTGCCGTTCATCTGCCGATAATTCTGGCAGAGGGGATTTTAACAGCTGCGGTTGTTATGATTTTGTTGAAAGGAAAGAGGGTGTTTATCTATGAAGAGTTACAGGATTTTGTTTAATTTTATCTTTAAAAATAATTATTATAATTATATATTGAAGCTTTTGTTTAAACTTCGAGTTAATTCTATCCTGAATATTTTCCAGAATCTCAGGCAGGGAACAGCAAAAACTGCTGCTCTGCAAACTAAAGGTTTGAACAAGCCGGCTGCAAGATTATTCCCTGTGCTGATTATGATGCTTATCCTGCCGGTTATTCTGGCACCTTTCTTTGCTTCTGCTCCGGTTCAAGCTCACGAGCTGCTGATAGAGGGAGTTTCAGAGGGCAAGGTCAATGCCGGTTTTGATGACGGCACTCCAGCAATCCAGGTTGACATCAAGGTTTATTATGAGGATGAGCTGATCCATGAGGGTAGAACAGACCGCCAGGGGGCAATGGAGCTTCCCGAAGGAGTAGAATGGGATAAGATTGAAGCCCGGGATAACTACGGTCATCGTGCTCTTTATAGCAGAGGAGAGGAAGAGGGTTTCAGACTGCCCCGCTGGGCAGGAGCTCTCCTTGGACTTTCCTTTTTGCTGCTGGTAGCTGCCTTTTCCGGGCGCCGTCAAAAATAATAGCAGTCCGGTATATCTATTATATAATCTTCACTTTAGAATTGTCGGTTGAAATTTTACTTTCAGAAACTTTGACCTGTGCCTGATTCAACTTTTTCGCTCAACATTTTTCTTCAATAATTTACCGGGATGAATTGCACTGCGGCCTTTTTTAGGGCAATGTCTTAAAACAGTGCTTTCCTTTTTTATTATAGCCCTGCAAATCTCTGGTTTATATTTATAGATTTGATCTAAGCTAAACCCTTATATACTTTGAAAAAATGCCTGAAAATGAAATTTTCAGACACATCACCCACACTTTTTCAGCAAGTAAAGGATAATGACCAGTGAATAAATTTCGCAAAAGCAGCCAAATATTTGGTTTACGTGCCAGAACCTTTGTGTGTCCTGTCTATCTAATATGAATTTTCTGATGATTGTTCCCCCTGAAAAATTGTTTTCCTGAAAAATAGTTTGCCCGCCAACCTTAGTAAATATTACAAGCTAATCATTTAAGATAAGTATAAGAAAATCTTCATTTAAGCCTGTTTTTCTCTATTCAAGTCCAAATTCAATATTATTCTTTGATTTTAAAAGCCCTGCAAAAGAGCTCCTTAACTTCCCGGGCAGATGGTTTTCTGGGATTGGTCTGTGAATTGACATTTTCTAAGGTCTGCAGGGTTAATCGGGGAAGATCAGTGCTTTTGATCACTATCTCTTCTTTAAAGCCCAGCAAATCATAAAACCTCTCCATGTTTTCCAGGAAACCCTTATTTCCAGGAAAGAGATCGGCTAGATTCTGCAGTTCTTCTTTACAGTATTCGCGATTATATTCCAGGCCGCTTCAAAATTTGAATCCTGATAAAAGCCAGCCCTTATTAAGAATTGTTCTTGACAAGAGAAGATATTTAAGGTATTATATTAATGGTCAGTAATAATTACTGATAAGCAAAAATAAACTCAAAATTATCTGGAGGAGATAGCTATGAAAAATTATGAAAATCTGCAATCTTACTTATCAAATCTGGCAGTCCTCAACACCAAATTACACAATCTGCACTGGAATGTTGAGGGGCGGGAATTCATCCAGCTTCACGAGTACACCGAGAAATTATATGATGAATTCTTTGTCATGTTCGATGACATTGCCGAGATCATGAAAATGAAGGGTGAAATGCCGCTGGTTAAGATGAACGATTATCTCGATAATGCCACCATAGAAGAACTGCCGGCAAAAAGATTTACCTACGATGAGGTTATTAATGCTGTAGAAGCCGATCTGAAAGAAATGAAGTCCCTGGCAACCAGAATTAGAAATCAAGCCGATGAAGATGGCGATTTCGAAGTGGTAGCCGAGCTGGAAGACCATGTCGCCTTTTACAGCAAGAACCTCTGGTTTATCAAGAGCATGACAGCTTAAATAAAAGCCCACAAAAGACAAATACCCATAAAGCCCCCCTGGTATTGCTTAGCAGCCAGGGGATATATTTTTTATCTCATAATTATTGCAGAATAGATATAAAGATATTAAAATTAAAAACTTGCTTGCATTAAAACTATAAAATACCTGATGATTATTCGTCAACTCAATACCTCAATCTATTTCAAAGATATTATCAATATCAAGTTTCGACTCCACCCGAACTTCAGGTAAAAGGCCCATTTTATATAAAGAATATACTGCTCCAGCAGTTGACTCAGTATTTTCATCAAAAGAAGAACAGCAGATGGTCATGTTTTCAGTTACCACATCCAGCAGGCTGATATCCGCTGAATAAAAACTGCGCTTAACAACCTGCATAAATTCGGGATAATTTACAATTTTCCCGGAGATAATAATTACTTCAGGGTTCAATAATAAAGAGAGATTAACCAGCACCTGACCTAGATAGCCGGCCCCCCTGTGAACGAAATCCATCATTAATTTGCTTTCATTTTCCAGCAACTTGAATACAATGTTCATATCAATGTTAGTAAGATTATTCTCTTGAGTTATATTATCAACTTCATAGCTGAGAATATCTGATTCCTCAGCATCATTTGCTTCAAGCTCACTCTTAATTGCTGAAAGATTATTTCTGGCAAATCTGATAAAGGCTTTGTTTGAGACATAATCATTTAAGTTTCTATCACCATTTTCTCCAATGTTAACCAGGATATTCCCCAGTTCTCCAGCATGTTTATTAGCTCCATCATAAACAAAACCATTGAATACCATCCCCGCTCCAACTCCACCTTCAATATGGATAAAAAGTAGATTGCTAGTTAAAGCATTTTCTCCAATCAGATACTCAGCAATGGCCAGGGCGGCTGTATTATGAATAGCAGCAGTAGGAATCCCTGTTTCCCGTTGAATCAAATATTTAAGTGGCAGTCCAACAAAATCAGAATTTCCATCAATAATCATGCCCTTTTCCTGGTCAATGACACCTGCCATAGCAATTCCTATATAGCTGATTTGAAATTCAGCAGCAATATTGTTAATTTCCCGGGTGACATTTTTGATATTAACCAGGGGGTTTGTTCCGATGAAATCTAATTTTTTATAAAGACAGACTTCATTAGCCAGATTTAAAACAGTCAAGCCCCAGTAATTATCTTTTAAGCTTAAACCCAGTACATATCGGCCATTTTTCTTAAGGGAAAAATATTTTGGAGGCCGCCCCTTTTTATTTATTCCATCTGGCCGGTAAGAATATTCATGTTCGAAGATGAGATTGTCTTTTTTTAGTTCCTCCAGCAGAGTTAAAATAGTTGTTGCAGTTAGGTTTGTCATCTCTTTAATCTCTGGTTGAGAAACAGGGCCATGATAGCGCACTATCTCAAATACTGCCCTTAAATTCATTTTTTTTATATCGCCGGTATCACCGGTATTCATAATGGCCTCACCTGTTCATAAAGTATTTATTTTGCTGTTCTGAATCCGATTTACAAAAACAATTTTATTTTTAATTTAATAGGTCGGCAATGATTGATAACCGCAGGTATCATAACTGGAGAACTCTCTATCGACCTGTTTATTGTTGTCAAGCCTGCTCAGCTGTTTTTCTAACCAGTCCCGGAGATATTTTAGTCGAGAGATGATATCAGCAAAATAACCCAGGGTCAGGTGGATTTCGGCAGTTTTAGAACGCTGCTGCCAGATAGAAATAAATTCCAGCATCAAATCGTTATACTGTTTTATTAAACCCTCAACAGCAAGCTTTAAGTCCAGGATCTCCTCATACTGGGGGAAGTTTTGCTTCATGGTTTTCCTGATCTTTCTCCCCAGTTTGTTTTTTTCACTCAGGCAGCGGAAGGCCGAGGTGAGATAAGAAAACTCCCTCCTGGCCATTGATGCTGGTAAAGTTTCCAGATGACTCCCTATTTCATCGATAATTCTGTCGATTTCTTTGAGCAAATCTTCATCTATTCGAAAAACAGGACGGAGAAGATGATGGCCCTTTTCTGGCTTAACATAGGGAATATCAGGCGGCAAAGACTGGTAGCCATCATTTAACCTGGAATAATCCGGTCCGATCAGAGTCGCTCCAAAAATTGGCTCCTCAAATAGGGCAATAACACACTGGCTCCTGTTTTTTGACCACATTCCGGGCAGCTGATATATTTCAGCAAAAAGCCGAAATATCTTCAGCCACTGGCCGCTATGAGGCTGACTCACATCTCCCTCATTTTTGCAAAAAGCTGTTTTGCCTGGATGGGGATCCAGGTTTTTACTGGCAGCAGAAAAATTCTTGCTGCTGGTAGAGGAATTAGCCTGAAGAGTTTCAGGCTGTATAAGGGGTTTAAACTTACTATCTACAGGATACAACACTGCCAGGGATTTCTCAAATTCTGCTTCCTGGAAATTCCGGCCCTCCCAGGAAACAGCAGCATGAAAAATGTAGCTATAGAAACTGGCTGATACCATTGCATAGTGGCCATGATCACCCCAGTCAGTTAACAGTGAACCCTGGCAGTCATTAGCCAGCCCATCCCTTATCAGATTTTTTATATTTTTTTTGGCAGCACCCAGGCGGGGAAAGATGCTGTTCCAGGCCCCGGTTCCCGGGCAGACCCAGAAATCTTTTTGACTGCTGCCAAACTCAGATGTATGAGCATAATGGTCTCTGGGATTATAATCCCAGTCCAGAAAAATTACATCATCCGGGATTTCCTTCAGCAGTTCAGGGTAGTCAAGCACTATATCACCAAAGAGCATAATATCTTTATCATATTTTTTTGCCAGCTTTCTCAGTCTGAGGATATGTTCAAGGTAAACCTTACCTTGACCCTCTTCTTCAGCCCACTCCTTTGTCAACCCCTTACCCAGATCATAGGTTTCATCTGCTCCCACGTTAAACCATCTGCTGTCAAAGAGAGGCAAAAACTCTTGATAGACACTGTTTAAAAATTCATAAGTTTCTTCTTTAGCAGGAGTAAGAGTCCAGAATAAATTTGACTCGCTCAAGTCCCGGTATTCCGGCATTTCCAGCAGTTTATTATGATGACCAAAGGACTGGAGATTGGGCATCAATTCAATATAATTATCCTGACATATTTTCTTTAGCTTAAGAATAAATTCTTTATCCAGGGAATTTTGTTCGCTGCCTATCTCTTTAAAACCCCCTCCAGCAAAGGTATGCTCAATATAGATCTGGAGAACATTATATTTATAGCTGGCCATCAGACCGATGATTTCCCTGAGGGTATCAAGCTTCATCAGTTTACCTCTTGAAAAATCCAGCATTAAACCTCGATAGGGAAGTGTGGGATAATCGAAAATCTCCAGGCAAGTTAGAGCTTTACCAGTACTCTGCTGCAGGATCTGGCGAAAAGTCTGCAGGCCGTAAAACAGTCCCCGCTTTGATATTGATTTTATTATGATACCGTCAGCTCTGATTGAGATCAAATAACCTTCAGTTTTAATTCCTTCAACTTCCCGAGAGGATAATTTACCTGAGGTCTTTTCAATATCTGGAAGTTCAGCTTCTATCCCGGTTAATTTCAAAAGCTTATTTTCAGATAACCTTGTACCTGTCAGCCAGATAAAATTACTTTCCCGGATTCTATCAATCACTTCTAACTCCAGCCTGATTCCTGTTTTTTCATAAAAAATATCTTTGATTAATTTTCCCTGACTGAAATCACTGCAGTAGATTCTACCCATCTTGTCTAGTTCTAGTTTCTGGTTGCTGTATTCAATATTTTTTACCTGAGGTATAAAATTATAGTTCATGCCAAAAAACCTCCTGAATTTGCTGGGAATTTCTGCTTTATTTTAACTCCAGGGATAGGCTATATCCCAGAGATTGTCAAAGTCCTGTGTCCAGAGGGTGGTAAAATAATCGGCCCCCTCATAGCTGCCAAACTCTCTGTCTGGCTCCTTTCCTTTACAGATAGACTTTCTCTGTTCATTAAGCCAGATAACTGTTTTGGAGAACTGAGTGGCAGTCTTAGAAAAATAATAGGACACATTTTCCAGACCATCCAGATGTGATCTCTGTTTCCAGACATCAAAGACCTCATAGCGAATCATATCCAGTTCCTGATGGAGCAATTTTATTTGATTGATTTTTTCTAGCAGGTATTCTTCATTTATCTCATTTTCCTGGAAATTTTTTCTGATATCGTAGGTGAGCAACCCTTTTTTGCCTGTGAATTTGGTCATTCTGGCTGCCAGGCTTAACTCCTGATTCCAGAGGGTATTGTTCATTTTTCGGGTATTGAGCCAGGCCTGCTGCCCGTATTGATAAAGCATTGAGAATTTTTCCTGGCTGATAGAAGCTGCATCTTCCTTACCGGCAATCGATTTGCCGGCAATCAGATCATCAAAAAAGGCGTATAAAGAATAGGTTTTAAAGGGGTCAGTTAAACCCTCATTACTTTTGTTTAATAGCTTTATTGTTTTTTTCTGCCTGGTGTTTAGATAATTTACTCCTGTAAGCTTATCCAGGAAATCATCAAGGTTAACGGAGCTTAAGGACCAGCCTGCTTCAGCAGCATAAATATAGCAGGGAAAACTGAGGCCGAGAGAATTAAGGTGTCCATAATCCCCCCAGTCAGTAGTTAGAAATCCCCGGGCTTCATAGCTGCTGCCCTGTCTGGCAAGCTCCTTGATATTACTTAAAGCATTGGACATTCTGGGAAATATGCTGTTCCAGCTGCTGGTACCGGGAGCCACCCAGAATTCTCTGCTGCTGAGCTGAGAATCTCGGAATTTTTGCAGCTGCTCTTCATCTATTTCTGGAGAATAATCCCAGCTTACCGGAACTAGATCTTCAGGCAGTTTCTTAAGTAATTTCGGGTATTTATTGAGCATATCTCCCCAGAAAAGAACCTTATTGATTCCCTGGCTTTTGACGAGAGAGTAGACCTTCATTAGATGTTTGAGATATACATTTTTAACGCCTGCTTTATTAGCCTGCTCCCGGGAATGACCGGTTCCAATATCATAGGCTTCATCCATGTTAATGTGCATTGTAGAGCTGCTAAAACCCTGCAAAAAATCATTTATCATTCTTTCCAGTAAATCATAACTTTCTGGTTTGAGAGGAGCAAGAGTCCAGAGAGTGTCATTTTCAGCCAGGTGCTTGTATTCCGGCATACGCAAAATACCATGGAAGTGAGAAAATGTCTGGAGATTGGGCTGAAAATCAATAGCCCGCTGCCGGCAGTAGGAATCTATTTTTCTGATATCTGACTCTGTGATTCGCTTTTTCCTTTTCCCGATGTCAGGTAGAGAAGGGAAAAAGTATGAATCCTCAACATAAAGCTGGAGAACGTTGATTTTATATTTATAGAGGAGATCAATAATTTCAAAGATGGTGCTGTTTTTAGGAACTCTGCCCCGGGAAACATCGAGCATTATTCCTCGGTAAATTATGGCAGGATAGTCAGTAATTTTAACAGCCTCTAGCTCCTGATTGTTCTGCCTGTGATAGAAAAGCTGATTCAATGTCATAAGAGCATAACCTATTCCCTGCAGATCAGCAGCTTTAATGATAATTTTTTCCTGACAGATTTCCAGAAGATAAGCCTGAGCCAGCTTTTCATTTTTCTCTTCATCCGTCAGTCCCTGAAAATTAATCCCGGTTCTGGCGACTAATGATTGGTCATCAGTCAGTTCGATAAATAAATTAGCCCTATCTTTCTTTCCCACACAATTAATCTTAATATCTAACTCCTGAATCAGGGTGTTATTTAAGATTTCCAGAGCCGGTTCAAGCTTATAATATAAGTCACCCTGCAGACAGATATTTATACCCTGCTGTAATGAAAACTCTCCCTCTTTCTCTTCAATTTTTTGGGGTTGAGGAGTTAAACTGTAATTCATTGAACTGCCTCCTGACAATTAATTTTCTATTTTAAATAACCATATTAAATAGCTATTAGATTCTTTAAATGAGCATCTCTTTTCTCTCTAACAGCTGATAACAGGATATCTTTCTAGTTTGTTTTAGCTGCCTGGAAATAACTTCAGCTGCAGGAGAGTTATGTATTGATTTTTATAAATTTATCGGCTGCAGAAAATTCAATCTCTATGCCAGATAAAACCTATCTATTATTAGTTGAATTTATTCTATACCTCTATTCTAGGGAGCAGTTAATGATAATTATAATTAATATATAATTATTGCTTAATTATTCAGGGATGAGCCCTGCAAGCAGGCTCATCCCTGTGATATTGACATTATAAAACCTGGAGCTCTTTATTATAGTGGAAGATGAAGTTTCTTACTGAAGAGGCTTGATATCTCCTCTTAGAATTGAAATTATAACGAAGTTATCATCTCCCGGAGAATTAAGGTAGATGGGATCATCAAAGTCCGGCCACTCAGTATTTAAACCTGCACTGGTAAGGTTGCGGCCTGCCAGGGCAAAAACAGGTAGAATAGGAAGCTTCTGGTTGAAGGCATAAACCAGGTCATTAACTATTTCTTCCTGGTCTGATGTATCCCAGCCTTCAGCTGAAGCTCTGATTAATTCATGCATGTTGAAATTTCCCCGGTCAGTGGTAACTTCAACATCAAACCCCAGACCTGGATTAGAGTCAACATTGTCATTTATAATGGGACCTTCGAAGGCATACATGGGATGAGGCTGTCCGGTCCCCCAGAAGGATAGAGCAAGTTCAAAATTGCCGCTCTGGATATTGGGAACCCGCTGTGCTTCTTCAATCCCATTAAAGACTGTTTTGATTCCAAAATCAGTAAGTTGTTCGGCAATATTCTCAGCAGCTACAGCAGCATCTGCCCAGGCAGCAGGGGTCTGAATTTCAAGTTCAAAAGGTTCTCCTTCTTCCAGGAACCAGGTGCCATCTTCCTGGAAAAGCCCGGCTTCTTCCAGAAGTTCTACAGCTCTATACCAGTCATTTTCGTAACGGTTAAGCTCTGAAGTATCGATATTCCAGGCTTCCATGGTAGGTTCTCCCAGACCTGTCACCCAGTCTACTCCCTGGCTAACTCCGGGCAGCGCGAGAGCTCCAACCTCTTCCCGGTCAATGGCATATGCCAGAGCCTTCCTAACATACAGATTATCAAGAGGGTCAAGATTGTGGTTAAAATAGACTGCCAGCCCATCTACAGCCGGTGTCTGGACAAACTCTATTCCCATGGCTTCAAAGGACTGCAGGGTGCCGGCTGGAAATTCGTGAGTTAAATAGTCGGCCTGCTGATTTAAAACCAGAGGAGTCAGATCAGCAACTCCACCATTATAGACATAAATCTGATCAAAGTGCACCTGATCTGCCCAGTATGAATTTTCATTAAACTCCAGAGTGACGCGGGAAGAAGCTACATTGTCGGGATCTAAATAATAGGGCCCGGTAGCATTGACATAGTCAGGCCTGAATTCACTGAAGTCAGCCTGCAGGCCTGACCATTCTTCGGAATCTCTATCGTACCCGTCATCTATCAGCTGCTGCACTTTCTGAGCGTATTCACCATAGGTATAACGATCAACAATATTTTCACGGAGCACCAGCCTTTTGGCCAGTGAAGATTCTCGATCCATGTGGAAAATCAGCTCAGTGTCAGATACTACTTCAATGTCTCCCAGATAATCCCAGACAGAAGCTCCCATTAACCTCAGCAGAGTAAAGGTTGTTACCACATCATCAGCATTAAATACATCACCGTTATGCCAGTAAACATTTTCTCTCAAATTTACTAGAATTTGATTATTGTCTTCATCTACTTCCCAGCTCTCAGCGAGATAACCCTCATACTCATTATCGGCCCAGATCAAAAAGCCCATGGGCAGCTGGTGAATATCCCGGAAAAAGTTCATCACAATAGCATCAGGAACAAACATGTTGAAATGGCCGGATGGAGGAACTGAATAGGGCCAGCCCCCGGCAAAGATGTCCTCCGCTGCTTGAGCATTATGAGATTGCTGGATAGCAAAAAACCCCAGCAAAAGAGTGAAAATAATTACGATACTGATCAATCTCTTCATTGATTTTTCCTCCTCATATTCATTATAATTTTTTTCTTCATCATTTTCCTGTTAATTTTTCTCGGCAGGTAAAGATAACCGCTCCTGTTCTCCAGAAGAAAATATTTGTCCTATCCAGAGAATCACCTCCTAAAGGTAGTAAATTCTTAAGCCAGTGAGATTGTGATATTGAGAAAAATCTGTTTTTTCACTTTTATACCAGATGACAGGCAGTTTTGTGCTGGCCACTTCCCGTCAGCCGGACTTCTTTCTCATAGCAGATCGGCTTTTCAGCCCAGGGACAGCGGGTATGAAAAGCACAACCACCTGGTATATTTTGTAGTGAGGGCACTTCCGAGTCTTTTAATTTAAAACGTTCTTTCTGCCTGGTTACTTCTGGATCAGCTTCAGGAATAGCGCCAATCAAAGCCCTGGTATAGGGATGGCGGGGGTTACCTATAATCTCTTCTGTAGGGGCAATTTCTACAATTTTCCCCAGATACATAACGGCAATCCGGCCTTTTTGGGCAAAATAATTTGCTACTGCCAGATCATGAGTGATGAAAAAGTAGGCGACTTTAAGTTTGTTTTGTATTTCCAGTAAATTATTTAGTATACTGATTCGCAGAGAAGTATCAATCATGGAAACTGCCTCATCTACAATGAGAAAAGCTGGTTCCAGGGTTAGAGAGCGGGCTATGGAAATTCGCTGCCGCTGCCCTCCAGAAAGCTGATGAGGAAATTTATCAATAAAGTCCTGTACCGGGGTTAAACCTACCAGGTCCAGCAGGCTGTTGACTTTATCGACAGCCTGCTGATATCCTTTGACAATTTTATGACGATAAAGTGGGGCAGAGAGTATGGTAAAAACATTTTGAGTTGGATTTAAAGAAGCAAAGGGATCCTGGTGAATCATCTGAACCCTGCGTCGAAAAAGCTTAAAGTCTTTTTTGCTGAGCTTATTAACCTCTTTCTTTTCATGAAGATAGGAGCCGCCATTATAGCCTTCAAGTCCTGCCAGCACTTTGCCCAGGGTGGTTTTGCCACAACCGGACTCACCCACCACACAGAGTATTTCATCTGCTTTAATGTTAAAAGTTAGGCCGCGAAGAACCGGAACTTTCTTATTTTTTTCTCCAAAACTTTTGCTTATATCTTTAACTTCAATCAGAGTTCTGGACATGGGAACCATCCTTTATTGAAGGGACTTCCTGGTAGTTAAAACAGGCCACCTGGTGCCCCTCGGCAATATTATTTAAAGAAGGTATGGTGTTATAGCATTTGCTGCTGGCAAAATCACAGCGGGGAGCAAAGGAACACTGCTCCTGAATTTCTATCAAATCCGGAGGCTTGCCAGTTATGGAAGTTAATCCCTCTTCTCCTTCTCCTGCGACAATCTTGGGCACCGCCTTGATTAATCCGTAGGAATAGGGGTGTCTGGGTTGGTAATAAATACTCTCAACCGGACCATATTCAACTATTTTCCCGGCATACATGGTTGCTACATTATCAGCCAGTTCAGCCGAAATTGCCAGGTCATGAGTGATAATAATCAGAGAAAAGTCATTTTTTTCTTTTATTGTCTTCAAGAGATCAAGTATTTTTCGCTGGGTTAGAACATCAAGAGCAGTAGTCGGCTCATCAAATATTACTATTTTGGGCTCAAGAATAAAACTTAGGGCGATCAGGGTGCGCTGTTTCATTCCCCCGGAAAGTTCATGAGCATAGGAGCTTAGAACCCTGTCAGCATCAAGCTGCATCTGCTCTAAAAGATTTCGAGCCCTCTTTAGTATTTTTTTGGCTGATAAGCCCCTTTGATGGGCTCTGACAGTATCAATAAAGTGCTCTTTAATTTTGATAACAGGGTTAAAAACACTTTGAGAAGCCTGAAATACCAGCGATATATCACTCCATCTTAGTTTTCTCAATTCACCTTCATCAAGCTTGAGAATATTTTTTTCCTGCTCATCTCCCTGATATATAATTTCTCCTGAAAGATATCTGGCATTTTTTTCTGTGAGTTTGAGCAGGGCAAGGCAGAGAGTAGTTTTACCACAGCCCGATTCTCCAATAACGGCTGTGGTTTCGTTGTTATAAATACTGAAATCAACACCATTAACCGCATGAAGTTTGCCGCGATCGGTATTATAAGCTATATGAAGATTTTTTACTTCCATTAGCTTATTGCGATCTGTCTTCGGATTTATTTTTAAATCTCCACCATCAAGGTCAGCAACAGCTGATTCTGACTTCACTTTTTGAGCTTCAGTCTGTTCTTTAATTTCATCAGCTGTATCTGGCCTGTCATTATTGATGGGGTCTCGATTATTCCCGGGCCTGCTGTAATAATTTGTATTGCTATTTTTATCAGTCACTTTTATCAGTCCTTAAGGCTGGATTAAATAAATTTTCCAGAGCTCGATTGATCCAGACCAGACTAAGAATCAGAAGAGATATTGCCATAGCCGGCGCCAGAATAAACATAGTAGCATCAGGGTGGTAGATAGCCCCCTGAGCCCAGGCTATATTTAGCATTACGCCCCAGTTTACCTCCATTGGCAGGAGACCCAGGAAAAACAAACCGACCTGGGCATAGATAGCATGGCGCATCATCAGGGTGAAGTTCAGGGAAATAAAAGACATCATATTAGGGGTAATTTCCTTAAAAATCAGATGAAACATGCTTAAATCCAGCATTTCTGCTGCTTCAAGGTAATCTCTTTCCTTGAGGCTTAAAACCTCTGATCTGATGTTTCGATATAAACCAGCCCAGGATAATATAGCCAGTATCAGAGCCAGCACCAGGCTGGACAAGCGAAAGAAACCTGATAAAACCACCAGCAGAGGAAATCTGGGAATCGTAAGCCAGACATCTGCCAGAAATAGCAAAACTTCATCAAACTTCCCGCCGATAAGAGGAGATATTGTTCCCAGAACAATGCCTATCAAAATGCTGATAACAGCAGTAATAACCGCCAGCAGCAGTAAATTCCTTCCTCCATTAGCTATTTGCGCCCAGATATCCCGGCCCATGTGATCGGTCCCCAGCAAGTGGTCTTCAGAGGGAGGTTGAAAAATTTTGGTTGGATCAGACCGGGTATCAAGAGGAAAAACATAGGGTGCCAGAAGAGAAATTACAATAATAATAAGAAGCAGAAAAAAGCCTATAAGGCCAATTTTATCAGAAGTGATGACCCTAAAAGCATTTTTTAGCTTCTTGAGCCAGTAGTCTTTGCCTGTTAATATCTTGCTCTCTTGATTAGTTTTGGTCATTGGAGCCACTCCTCCTGATCCTGGTGCGGGGATCTAAAATGCCATATAATAACTCTGCAAACAAATTGGCAAATACTATGCAGCTGGTAATTACTAAAAATATTCCCTGCATTACCGGATAGTCGCGATTATGAACAGCATTGAGGAGTTCCAGGCCCAGGCCCTCATAGACAAATAATTGTTCAATTATAAGGGAACCTCCCAGAATAAATCCCATCCTCATGGCAAATTCGGTAGCTATGGGGAGTAAAGCATTTCTAGAAACATATCTGGACATTATTTTTGAATTTTTTAGTCCTCGAGCCTCAGCCAGCCTGACATAGTCCTTGTTCAGAGTGGATGTGGTGCTGCCCTTCATGAGCAAAACCCACATTCCTATCTGGGCCAGGGCATAGGTTGTTATAGGTAAAAAACCATGGACCAGTATGTCCCAGAGATAAAATATACCATCATCCCATGACATTCCCGGTGTGCTTGTCCCTCGCATTGAATGAATGGGAATTAAAGGCTCACTTCGCCCAAACCAGGTTATAATGCCAAATATTATTATTAAAAATATTCCAATTAGAAAATCTGGAATAGCACTAATAATTGATGAAGTTCCGGTAATAATCGGTTCATACCATTTGTCCCGGCGAAAGGCTGATATGGTTCCCAGGAAGACACCAATTAAACAGCTCAGAATCAGTCCGGTTCCCACAGTAAAAAGCGTCCAGGGCAGCCGGGCTAAAATAATCCAGCTGACTCTTACCCCGGGAGAGCGAATTGACTGGCCCATATCACCTCTTATCATTCTGCTCATATAGCTAAAATACTGCTGAATAAGGGGAGCATCCAGGTCCAGGGCATAGAGCGCAGAAGCCCTGGCCCGAGCTTCACTCATTGACATGCCGTACTGGGCAATCATCTGGTTTATGTAAATATCTACAGGATTAGATGGCATCAGCCGGATCAAAAAGAAGATCAGGGTAGTAACCAGCCAGATGGTAAATAGGGCTTTAAAAATTTTCCTTGTCCAGTAATTATTAAAACTGTTGAAAATATTAATGACCCATATACCTCCTTTTATGTGAATATATTAATATTATAGGCATTAATCAAATTTTTGTCAATATAATTATTAAAACTTTTTAAAAAAATCTGTGGATAAGATTCTGGGCATAATGACCTATTGAGAATTTAAGGGGTTTGAATACTTGAAAATTTTGCTTAAATATGTTTAAAATATAACCATAGTAGCGATTTAACATAATAAAGCAGGAGATTCACAAAAACTTTTAAAAGAGAACAGAGGAGGGCAAAATTGGTGAGGAGAAAATTACTTAAAAGAGGCTCAGGTTTAATTATTCTGATTTTCGTGCTGACGCTGCTGTTGGCAGGCTGTGATATGGTGGGACCAGAAGTGCTGGAAGATTCACCCTCTGAGGTAGAAGAAGAGAGTTTTGAAGTTGAAGCGGAAGCCTTTGAAGAGGTCAGGGTAGAGCAGGATATGTATAATGTCCTGGTAGGTTTTACCCGCCCTCCCGGAGAAGCTGAAAAAG
>PWEJ01000090.1 GCA_003553485.1 Halanaerobiaceae bacterium
CCCCCGGGGGAAGGGGAAGTGTTTTCCTGGGAAGAACTCTTTCAGGCTTTAAAAGATATAGATTATCAGGATGATATTGTGCTGGAGCCTTTTGTCATCTCCGGAGGCAATATAGCAGCAGATGTTGCGCTCTGGCGTGATTTAGGCAGAACAGATGCTGCCTCGCTGGATCAGAGAGCCATTCAGGCCAGAAAATTTCTAACAGATAAATTGACCCGATAAATTCAAGCAAAAATGATTTTGAAAGGGGGTATAAAACAGCAATAATTGTCTGACTAATCAGGCAGAAATTAGTAGGGAGTAAAATCAGGCAGAAGTTAGTCAGGAACTAATGGGTTGGCTGAAGATGGTTAAGGCTGCTGTCATTGTAAATTGACCCTGCTGGTGGCAAACTGTCAGTTAAAATTAACTATCCCAAAATAAGGAGGGAAGGATTTTGCTTAACAGAAAAAACCTATTTTCTGTTATTGCCGGCATTGTTATTCTGACATTCATCGCCACTGCTGGAGCTGCTGCAGTTGAAATTGACCTGGAAGGAATTGAAGAGATTGAAGGCCTCTATATGTATGATGAAATAACAGATATGGATGCTCATGAAGCTATGAGAGAGAGGGTAAGAGAAGATGCTGTGCCCATTGATGAGGATGCTGTCCCTGAAGAGCCAATTGAAGTAGCCATGATCTATCCGGACCTGGATCTATCTGACTCCTGGGCCAGAGGTTATCAGGGTTTTATCCACAGGATGGATGAACTGGAAATTCCCTATGACATGGCAACAATGGGCTCAGGACATGCCGAACATGATGTTCAGCGTTCTCATCTCGAGACAGTCTTGATGATGGAATATGATTATGTAATTGTTGGCCCTACCGAACTTTATGTGCAGCAGGATGCTATTCAGGAAATAATTGAGCATCCTGAGATCGAGGTTATTATCTGGAATTACAGCTCTCCCATAAAAGAATGGGGAGAGAGCCGGGAAGAAGGCCAGCCCCTTTCCTGGGTAGCTTTTGACCATCTAGATGGTGCCCAGATGTTGGGGGAGTATATTGTTGAAAACTATGATTCTGATAAGACAGCAATGATGATGTATGGAGTGCCTGGCTCTACTTCAGCTATGAGAGGTTATGCTCAAAAGCAGATTATGGAAAATCATGGCATGGATGTTGTCTATGAACATTATGCTGACTGGGATCGAGATTTAGCCTATCACGCCACTCTCGATGCTGCTCCAGCATATGAAGTAGATTTTATCCACTCTACCAGCACAGCCATGACCTCAGGCATAATTTCTGCTCTTGGAGAGCTGGGAATGCAGGATGATGTTGTTGTTAATGGCTGGGGAGGCGGCTCTGAAGAACTTGAATATTTAACTGAAGGCTTGATAGAATATACGGTCTTTAGAAATCAGGATGATTGGGGAGTTGTTCTGGCAGAAATGATCAAACTTGATCTCGAAGGCCGAACCGATGAGATTCCTCTGGCCTATTCTGGTGAAATGCAGGTAATTGACCACACCATGAGCGAGGAAGAAATTGATGAACTCCTTGAACATGGATTCCGCTACAGCAAGGACGAAATGGGATTATTCTAACCGGCAGATAGAAAACCTAAAACTTAAATGAGGGGAAGGGTGAATTCCTTTCCCCTCATTTAATATGATTGAAGTAATTTATAGCAGCATGGTTATGTCAGGCAATATAATAATCATAGATTTAATCCAGTTACGATAATGTAATAAAAACTAAAAAACTTCTCTCGATTGGTATAGACTGCTATTTACTTGGAGGTATTAAAATGAGTAATAACGATACTCCCTTTTTAAAAATGAAAGGCATAGTGAAAAGATTTGGTGCCCTTACAGCAGTTGACAATGTTGATCTGGTTGTAGACCGGGGGGAAGTGCTGGCTCTGGTAGGTGAAAATGCAGCCGGTAAGTCTACTTTAATTAAAGTTCTTACAGGAGTGCATAAGGCTGACCGGGGAGAAATTTTTATTGAAGGAGAAAAAGTAAAAATAAATAGCAGAAAAGATTCTCAAAAATACGGAATTGAAGCAGTTTATCAGGATTTAGCTCTGGTGCCTCAGCTGGATGTTCCTGGAAACCTGTTTTTAGGTAAAGAACCACCCAAAAAAATTCTAGGGGGTCTTTTTAAAGTAATAGATAATAAAAAGCTGGAAGAACAAACCCGGGACATCTTGAAAGATAACTTGAATATGGAGATTGAAAATTTTAATGACCCTGTGATAAATCACTCTGGTGGACAGCAGCAGTCGATTGCTATCGGGAGAGCCCTGGCTTCTGAATGTGATTTAATAGTTATGGATGAGCCTACAGCTTCCCTGGGTGTTGAAGAGATAGAAATGACCTTTGAAATTGTCAGGCGGCTCAAACAAAATAATGTAGCTGTTATCTTTATATCCCATAATCTGGAGCATGTTTTTGAGGTTTGCGATAAGGTTCTGGTTATGCGAATGGGAGAAAGGGTAGGTTATATGGATATTGAAGATGCCACCAGGGAAAAACTGGTAAGCCTTATGGTGCACGGCAGAAATGAAGAAGAAAAACCAGAAAAAGCTGTGGCAGATAAGACTGTATAATTAGCAACAAAATATCTCAAATAAAGATAGTCTAAATAAAGCTGGAAATATCATGATTAGGAGGGGATTAATTTGGCTAAAAGCACTCAGACTTCTGGCAGCAAAGATGAACTTCATATATTTGGCAGGCCCTGGACCTATCAGGTAGAAAGACTGGGGCCGATAGCTGCAGTTATTATCTTTGGAGCGGTTGTAGGTATTATTGAGCCCCGCTTTTTATCTGCCCGAAACATGATAAATGTACTATATCAGTCAGCCACCTATATAATTCTGGCAGTGGGAATGACCTTTGTTATCACCGGGGCCGGGATAGATATCTCTGTAGGCTCCATGCTGGCATTAACCGGGATATTGATGGTATTTACTATTGAATATACCCCAATACCTCCCTGGCTGGGCATCTGGGTTGCGCCTCTCTCGGGGATGGTTCTGGGTTTATTAAACGGTCTTTTTATTACCAAGCTTAAAGTTCCTGACTTTATAGCAACCATTGCGACTATGATTGGCTATCGAGGCATTGTGCTGATAATGGCAGGAGGAGTTGTTCATTACAGGTTTCCCTTTACTGTTAGATTTCTGGGAGCCTACCGTTTATTTGGCCTGATTCCCATCTCAATTATAGTGGCTTTTGCTATTGGGGCTTTAGGATATTATGTTTACAACAACACCTACTTCGGCAGATATACCGCTGCCCTGGGTGGTAACCGGGAATCAGCTATTCTGGCTGGAATAGAGGTAGATAAATATAAGATATTAACCTATGTTTTCATGGGATTTCTGGCAGGAGTCGCTGCTCTGGTAACTATTGGTCGGCTTGATGCCTTTCATGCCACCTATGGAGAGTTTATGGAAATTGACACCATTGCTGCTGTTATTATTGGAGGAACGGCTCTTTTTGGAGGATATGGACGGGTCTGGGGATCAGTTTTTGGAGCTCTTTTGATGTCAATGGTGGTCAATGGGGCAGTGCTGCTTGGTTTCCCCTATTTCTATCAGTATGTACTGGTGGGAATTGTTATTCTGGTAGCAGTTTCAATTTATACCTTTCTGGGGACCCGACGTACAGCGTGATTTATTAGCTTTTTCAGCAAATTTTTGGAGTTTTTGAAACTCACAGGATAAAACAGGACAAACAGTGTTGTGATTTCAAAAATAACTTAACAGGATATTTCAGAAATTTTTTGCTACTAATATAGCAATTAAGGCAATGACAAAAGATCAAAAAAATAGCCTGGAGTGAGGCAGGTTATCCTAAAAAA
>PWEJ01000111.1 GCA_003553485.1 Halanaerobiaceae bacterium
CCACATCCTTTTCTTTAGCCCTGGCAAAGAATTCATCTGCCGGTTTATGTCTGAACATATTGTAGATTATCATTACACTGGCCAGATTATCATAATCTAACGATTTCAGGGCTTCCTCTACTTTTTCGACGCTAACTCCGTAATAGCTGATTTTGCCCTGAGCAACAAAGTCTTCCAGGACTTGAAAGACCTCTTCATTGTAGAAAACTTTGGTGGGTGGACAGTGAAGCTGCAGCAGGTCAATCTTTTCAACTCCTAAATTTTTCAGACTTCTATCGACAAAAGTTTTAAGGTTCTCTTTATTATAACCTTCAGCTCGATGGGGATCCAGTCTTCTTCCGGCCTTGGTTGCTATATAGATTTTGCTGTCTGTCTGCTTTTTCAGCTCTCCCACCAGCCTTTCACTGCGCCCATCGCCATAGACATCGGCTGTGTCGAAAAAGTTCATCCCCTGCCTGACTGCTTCCTGGAGTGCCTGTTTACTGGTCTCATTATCAACTGAGCCCCAGGAGCCACCTATGGCCCAGGCGCCGAAGGAAACTTCTGAGATTTGAAAATCCGTTTTGCCTAATTTTCTGTATTTCACCAGTTTTCCCCCTTTAATTTTAGCAGTTTTGTTATTAAGCTCCGACGTAATCGCAGAATTAATTTAAAGAAAATTAACAGGATTAAGAAGCATAATGATTTTGGCAGTCATTTCTTAATTCTTTTCTCCAACATACTTTAACAGACTTTTAAAATTTCAAATATAGCCAGGATTGTGCTGTAAAGATTGAAGGTTCCCCAGGTCTGATCATTGTTGGCCTGCCAAAAGGATTGCTACCATTCTCTATAAGGCTGTGCCAGTAAGCCATTGAATACCTAAGGTGTTCGGCAATTGTCCTGCCAGCAATTTTTTTCTCAGGCTGATAATAATTAAAGACTAGTGGATTTTTTGAATCAGGATCTTCATATTCCACTTTATCTACAAAATTAAAATGATCGGACATTTTTGTGCCTACTTGAAGTTGTCACAAATATTCTCCTTAAACTTCTCAGAAAAATTTATCAATCTCTTCTCGGGCAATCCGGCACCATTTTTTAACATTATCAGGATTATTGCCGATAGTATGATTATCTTTCATTATAATCTCAAGATGACATCCCTCAGTTTGATGCAGAACTTCCCTGATATTTTCTCTTATTTTTTCTTCATTTATTTTAGGTACAGCGAGATCAGTAGGCATGGGCTTGTAGGAGAAAATATAATTGTCTGCTAGATACTCTGCCATCTCAACAATATCGGCCCAGGGAGAAACAGAGACTCTTCTCAAGTTGGGTACCTTTTTAATATACTTCCATCTATTATCAAGCGGTTCACAGCAGCCGTAACAGTTAAGGGCAAAACGTTCTAAAATAGGGAGCTGATACTGAAAGACAAATTCTGCAAACATTTCAGGTGAAACACAGGTGGTCTCCTGGCTTTCAGCAAATCCCCACATATCAAGAGTCCTGACTTTGCCGGCAAAATCATCTCGGGGCAACTCTCTGGTATAGCCAAACCCTCCTGAGCCCACATAGGTTCCATCATTATTAAGGCTTAAAAGTCCATTCTCTTCCAGGTAATCCAGTTTGGCAAGGTGGCCATCTCTCAAGAATTTCATCAATCGATGGAGATAATCGGGGTTTTCGTATGTGTCCAGCATGAATCTCTCCAGCCCTCTGAGATTAATTGCAGTCCAGGTCATTCCCAGAGTCCACCAGAAAGAACCTTTGATTCTAACCTCCAGAAATTCCCCTAAAATTTCTTCTGCAATCCCCTTGATTCTCTCTGTTCTTTTATAATCCACTCTGATCTCAGGAAATTCCAGCCGGGCAAAATCCTGCTGATAGTCTTTTAAAGGTGGATCCCAAGAATAGGAGCCACCATCTTCTCCCCCAATTTTTCTCTCCTTCATGCCCCAGCCGGTTTCCTGGTAGGAGTAGTTAATATCGAAGATAGGTTCAGCAACTTTATCATCTCCCATATCTGCAGCCCAGAATACTTCTTTGCGGAGCCGCATCTCCCAGTCTCGGGCCAGCTCTCCCTGACATTGAAGATCTTCTGAGTGAATAATTTCATTCCAGCCATTTTCAGGATCACAAAATATTAAGGGTCTGGTTTCCTCCAAATCATTATGCCGGTACCATAATTTTCTTTTATGCTGCTCGCTTTCCCGGTCTGCCAGCTCAGCCAGCCGGGCTGCCTGTTCCTGTAAAATTTTCTCATCAGCAGGCAATATCTCCAAGGCAGCCAAACCTTCACTTTTCTGTGAGAGGGAAAAGGCACTCTGGTCGCTCATTGTTGTAATCAACCTCCAGTTTTTTGTTATCCCAGCGGTGTATTTTTTATCGTTTCAATCATAGCCCAAAAGTTCTCCAAAGGAGTATCAAGCTGAACATGATGGGTGGGACCAATAATTAGACCACCATCTTTACCAATATTTTGGAGCCGATTTTTTACTTCCTCTCTTACATCATCAGGAGAACCAAAGGGCAGGGTCTGCTGCTCATCAATTGTGCCCCAAAAAGAGAGTTGATCTCCATATTCCCGGTTGAGTTTTTCAGGATCGATTGATTTAGGCTGAATTGGATTTAAGATATCAAGACCAATCTCGATCAGTTCTGGAATAATTGGATAGATGTCTCCATCGGAATGATAGGCAACTTTAAGATCGGGATTTATCTCCTTAATTTCTCTGATTAATCTGGCCATCCGGGGCTTTAGAAATTTTCGCCAGGTAGCAGGAGAGATTAGCATGGAGTTCTGCATTCCAACATCATCTCCCAGCCAGATCATATCAACGCCCATCTCAGCAAGTTTTCTGGCAACTGTCAGATGATACTTAAAAGGAATATCTAAAATCCTGTCAGCCAGATCTGGATTTTCAAGCAGATCCAGCAGTAAGCGATCCAGGCCTCTTAAGGCCCAGGCGGTTTCAAAAATAGTGGTTACTACTCCCCCGCAAATATAATAATCATCCTGAAATTTAACAAGAGTCTTCCGGGCCTCCTGATAAAGCTCAGGTCTTTCCGGATCAGGGCTTTGAAAATTTTCCACTGCCTCATCCTCGGCTAAAGGGTGGTCGACTACTTCGGTATATCTGCCCTTACCGTAAGCTGTCTGATACTGAACAGAGCGCCAACCTACCCCCCATTCATCGGTATAATCTCCCGGTTCCTGATAATAGGAGTTGGCCCAACCTACTGAGGTGACCAGCAGATCTTGACCCAGAGCTGTTTCCAGCTGATAAAGATTGCCTCCTCCATGAGGGTTATGAGTTTCTAAGTTAGTATTTATCTTTATGTCCTGTTTCAAGCGCCTGGCAAATTCTGGGGTGAAACTAACAAAAAAGGGACATCTATCAGGCCGCCGGTGGGAAAGGGCTGCCTCTACTCTCTCTCTTGGTTTCAAAATTATCACCTGCCTGCATAATAATTGTGATTTCTTTTTCTCTAAAGGTGATATCTTAGTTTATTGTAGATATAAACAGAGATTAATTGTATAACAAGAGTTTACTTCATCTTACTTACAAAAATTTTCTTTGAACCTCTCACCTCTATTTTGCTGCTCTTGAGAATAGGAAATCAGGTACTTCGCTGCTTACGCTGCTTGGCGATCTGAACATTGACAATAACGGCTACCACAATCACCAGACCGATCATAGCCCGTTGCCAGTAAGCTCCTGTTCCCATCAGTACCAGTCCATTCCTAACTACACCGATAATTGAGGCTCCCAGGAAGGTTCCCAGAATAGTACCTGCCCCTCCAAAAAGATTTGTGCCTCCGACTACACTAGCAGCAATAACCATCAGTTCAAAGCCTTCCCCCTGGGTCGGAGAAATTGAACCCAGATATCCAAGAGCAGTTAAAGCAGAAATGGTGGCTGCTCCGGCTGTTAGAATAAAGCCGATAATCTTGACTCTATCAGTATTGATACCTGAAAGCTCTGCTGCTTCTCTGTTGCCTCCGGTGGCATAAACCTTGTATCCAAATTTTGATTTTTGCAGTATAATATACCCTATTATTGCAATGATCACAAACCAGACTGCCTGCATTGGTATCATCCAGACCCTGCCTCCAAAAACCCGGTAAAAACTGGAGTCGGGCAGCCCTGAAATCGGCCAGCCATCAGAAAGGACAAGGGCAAAACCGCGAAAGAGCATCATAGTACCAAGGGTTACAATAAATGAAGGAATACCAAATTTAACCGTGATCAGTCCGTTAATAATTCCGATTACAACAGCAACACCAAGACAGATCACTGCAGCAAACCAGATATTAATCCCGAGATCTCTAACCAGCAGACCGGCAATGACAGCATTCAGGGCATACACCGAGCCGACGGATAAATCGAATTCCTGAGAAGTTATCAGAATTGTCATGGCTATTGCCATGATACCTATTGTCGAGGTCTGTCTTAGGACACCAAAAAAGTTTCTTACGGTAAAAAATCTTCCGGTCATTATGCTAAAAAATATTGATAAGAGGATCAGAGCAATAAATATCCCAAACTCCGGCTTGGTAGCCAGTTCTTTCAATCTGGAATTTTCTTTCTGCCTTGTCTTCTTATCCTGCAAACTCTCTTCTGAAGTAGAATTAGCCATTAACTATTCCTCCCTGGCATAGGTTTGTTTATCTTTGGGCAAAAATTTATTACTAAAATTCTGCAATAGCAGAATTCATAATTTTCTCTTCGGTTGCTTCTTCATGGGATAATTCTCCAGTAATTCTGCCTCCACTGAAGACCAAAATTCTATCGGCAATATTCATAACTTCCAGCATTTCAGAAGAAATTAAGATAATTGAATAGCCTTCCCGAGCTAATTCCATGATTAATCTTCGGATTTCTGTTTTGGTACCAACATCTATCCCGCGGGTAGGTTCATCCAGAATTAATATTTTAGGCTGGGATGAAAGCCAGCGGGAAAGGAGGACCTTCTGTTGATTACCACCACTTAGTTCTGAAATGTTCTGGTTTATCGACCGCAGTTTGATATCAAGCTTATCCTGGTAAACCTGGGCCAGACGGTCTATTTTTTTTCTCTGAACCAGGCCAAATTTTGACAGCTTATCCAGCTCTAAGATGCCCAGATTACTCTTAATGTTAAAATTAAAAAATAAACCGAGACCTTTCCGCTCTTCTGTCAGATAGCCGATTCCCTTTTTGATGGCATCTGACGGTGAATTGATCTTTGCTTTTTGGCCTTCAATATAAATATCGCCGCTATCCTTTTCTGCAAAGCCAATAATAGCTTTAATAGTTTCGGTCCTGCCAGAACCGCGCAGGCCGGCAAATCCTAAAATTTCACCCTTTTTCAACTCAAAACTTATATTTTGCAAACCTAATTTCTTAGAATTTAAGTCCTCAACCTTTAAAATAGTATCCTGAGATATATTATCGTTTTCAAGTTTGTCAATATATTTTACATCCCGACCTACCATCATTTTAATCATCTTCTGCTGATTGGTTTCTTCTTTGCTCAATTTACCGACAAACTCTCCATCTTTCAAAACACAAACTTCCTGGGAAACCTTGATAACCTCTTCCAGGCGATGGCTGATAAAAATAAAGGTCATACCCTCTTCTTCCAGGGTTTCAATAACATCGTAGAGAACGCTGACCTCAGCCGGAGAAAGGGCAGAGGTAGGCTCATCCATGATTATCAGTTGGGCATTTTTGCTGATTGCCTTGGCAATCATGACCAGCTGACGCTCACCAATGCTGCAGCCTGCTATTGATTTCCTGGGGTCTATACTAACATTAAGTCTAGCGAAAAGCTCGTCAGTCTTCTTTTTCATAAACTTCTTATCAGGAAAAAACAGGCCTCCTGGAAGATTGGGACCTAAAAAAATATTATCCATCACACTCATGTTATAACAGAGAGGTAGTTCCTGATGAACTACACTAATGCCCAGTTCTTCAGCCTGTTTGGGATTTCTAATTTTCTGGGGCTGGCCTTTAAAAATAAGTTGGCCCCGATCGGGTTGATGAATGCCATCACAGATTTTTACCAGAGTGGATTTGCCTGCCCCGTTTTCTCCAATTAGGCCGGTGGTCTGCCCCTTTTTAACTGAAAATGAAACATCATTAAGAGCAACAGTGCCCCCAAAACGCTTGGTAATATTCTGGAATTCCAAAATATTTTCACTCATAGACTTGCTCGCCTCCTTCGGTAAAAAAGCAGGGGACTGTAGCCAAGCCCCCTGCAAAATTTGCTATTATCTGTAACCGTCATCAGCAAGGTCAATTACCAGATCAACATTATCGGCGTCAATTATTCCTCCACCGGTATCGATATCTACAGGCTGAATGCCATATTCGTTATAGAGATATAGGGCATGAACGGCATAATATCCCTGGAGATAGGGATGCTGATCGATGGTAAATTGAGCATAGCCATCCTGGATGCCAGCTAGAGTATCAGGAGTCAGGTCAAAACCTCCAGCTAAAACCTCTCCGGCAACACCCAGATGCTCAACTGCATGCACTCCAGCCTCTGTTGCGGTAGCACTGACACCAAACCAGCCATCAACATCAGGATTGCCCTCATAGTAATCCATAATTGTTTCCAGAGCTGTAGTCAGATCAGTAGTTGTATCAAGGAGATCAATCTCATAGTCATAGTCCTCAAGAACACTTTCAGCACCATCAATTCTTTCCTCCAGCGCAGTATGTCCAGGAGCTTCAGTTGTCAGCACAATATTTCCTTCTTCGCCCAAATATTCCATGATTTCGTAAGCAAGTTCCTGACCGGCAGAAAACTCATCCTGACCGATAAAGGCCATTCTGTCATTATCAGGGGCATCGGCATTAAAGGCAACTATAGGAATGCCATCATCCAGCGCTTCTCTTACAATACCATCATAGGCACTTGGATCTGTCAGAGTTGTTGCGATTCCGTCTTCCTCGCCGATAATCAAGCTTTCAATAATACTTACCTGTTCGGCGTGATCCATTTCAGCAGGACCGGTAAAGGTTACCTCAACGCCTAGCTGATCCGCAGCATCTTCCATGCCTCTCTGGACCGGACGCCAGAAAGCTATTGCTGATGAGTGAGCAACCAACGTAAAGCTATAGTCCTCTTCGGCCTGAACCACCTCTGCTGATAAACCGCCAAATAACAGTGCCAGACTAAAGGTGAAAATCAGCGCACAAATTAAACCTCTCTTCATTTTTTCAGCCTCCTTGGATTTATTTTTAGACAATTTGCCAGCCCTTAACTGGCAATCATCTACAATAATTTATATCTGCCTGATCACCACAGCAAATACTGAACAGCTTTGAAGAAAATTTTAAACGACTGCATCAGTTTCTATCTTTTTTAGTTTATATCCTTTACTGAATCTCGTTCAACCAGTTCGGGTTGAAATATGATCCTGTCGGTGCTGAGCTCATCTTCCTCAAGATTTTTCAACATCAGCTCAGCGGCTTTTTCACCGGCCAGTTTTTTGGGATGGGAGATTGAAGTGATTCCAATATTATTCAACTTAACCAGCTTGGAATCATCATAACCGATAAGAGAGATATCATCTGGAACTGATCTGCCCTGTAAGCTCAAATATTCTTTTACTTCCACAGCCACTTGATCATTAAAGCAGAATATGGCTGTTGGTAGAGGTTCTTTTGAGAAAAGACTGTCTACAATCCTATCTATTTCATCTGAAAATTTATCGGGGGTTTCCAGTTCAGAGAAATGATAACTTTTTATATACCTCTCCTGCAACGGTATTTCAGCAGCTTCCAGAGCTTTTTTATAGCCTAAAAACCGCTGTCTCCCGGGAAGATGAGAATCTTTGTAGATAATTGCTATTCTTCTGTGTCCCCGCTCAATTAAATAGGAAGTTGCCGACTTCCCCCCTTGAATATCATCAACTACCACATAGGAGAAACTGTCATCAGAAAAGGAACTGTCAAGGATTATGACCGGTTTGTTTTTTTCTCTAATTTTATGAAAAATATTTTTATTGTTATCTGCATAGGAACTTTTAGCCGGCTCAATAATTAGGCCGTCAACATCTCGCTCAAGCATATTATTGATAATTTCTGCTTCTCTCGCAATGTTATCCTTTGAGTTTCCTAAAAGAAGCTGATACCCGGCATCATGGAGAAAATCATCAATTCCGGTTAGAATATCAGCAAAAATATAATCCTGAACACTGATACTGACAAAGCCCACCATTTTGCTGAAGTTGTCTGACTTTCCTCCATAGAATGTGCCTACTCCCTGCTCTTTATAAAGAAGACCTTCCTGCAGCAATAAATCAAGGGCCTTTCTAACAGTGTGCCGGCTGACATCATGCTTTCTTGCTAACTCATACTCAGAGGGGATTTTTTCTCCTGGTTTAATCTTATGCTTTTTAATTAGCTTTTTAATATCTTTTTTTATTTTTAAATATTTAGGGAGATAGCTGTCCTGGTCCATTGTTGCCACTTCCTTTTGAGGGTCAGAATTAATAGGTTATTTAGGTTATTTGCTTCTGATTAGTAATGTTAACCTTGCTTAAGCTTTGACTTTAAAGCAAATAATCTTTTATTATTTCAGGATGAGGAGGGCAGCCCGGGATATAAAGACCAGCTACGTCCAGATTTTTTGTGCAGGTGCCAAGTTTTATGCAGGAAGAATTGTTATTAATATCCTGACCATCAGGACCAAGATAGATAGTATGGCCTGCTATTTGAGAAATCTCCTCTGCTGACCAGCTGGAAATTATATTATCCAGAAGGTGCCTGCAACCACTGCATCCTCCTCTATCAATCAAATTAATCCTGTGCTGCTGATAAAAATTATCTTTAAGTTTTAGAAGCGAAAAGCTTCTGCTGACATCTTTTAACTTTTCTCCCCTTATCTCCAGCTTTACTGATCTTTCAGGAGCTAGCCCCCTACTGCTGGCTGATGTTAGGTAATGTATTTCCTCAGGCTTTATTCCCATGCAGCGTGATAAAACTGTGTCACCGGCTGCTATATTAGCAGCAGCGCCTAAAAGTTCAAAGTTTACTGGAGTGCCATCGACAGGCCCATAACCTTCCATAGCTATTGAACCATCATAGATTGTAAAAATCTGGACCGGCAGATCAGCAAGACAAAGATTTAAATCAACAATTGCATCTGCCAGACCTGTCTGGTGAAAAAGTTTTTTCTCCTGCTCTCGAATCAAACCTTTCAGATTCTTCAATCCCAGAGTTGCTGGAAAAACATCATGGGTTTTTAAAACAGGTATATTAATTATGTGATCGATTTCCTGTAACAGAGAAGGGAGAAATATTTCTTGAAAAACCCTACCCTTTTTAACCTGATAGGGAATGAATTCTTCTTGTTTTATATCCACAAGTTTTATATTCATATAACTTATAGAACTTCCCTGAAGAAGTTCCTTAAATCCACAGACCTCAAAGGCTTCCTCTGTATCCTGGCCAACTGATGCTCCATCTCCAACCAGAATCTGGGGATTATTTAGTTTATCAAAGAGAAGCTCTACTAAAGCCCTTACCAGAAAAGGATTTGTTGTAGCTCCCTGCTCAAAATTAACCGGCGCTACCAGATTAGGCTTAATTAAAATTTTCTCATCAGCAAAATCAGAAAATATATTCTTTATGCCACCAAAGGGCTTCAGTAAAGTTTGCAGAGATGTTTTCAGTTTCTCTAAATCTCTACAGCCGTTAATTTTTGTGAGACAAACTAAATTTTCGGGCAGCATTAAAAATCCCCCACTCATATTTAAGCTATTTTGGAAGTTACTGTTTTTGTTAAATAATATCTCCTATTCATACTGCCGCTTGATTTTTTTCAACCTTTTCATGACATCATTTTCTCCTCTGCCAAAATAGTCATGGAGTCTTTCATATTCCTGATAGAGCTTAGTATAGATGGAGCTGGCTTCTTCAGCTGGCAGATATTCTTCATCCTTTAATCCCGCCATGTTTTCACTGGCAGAAAAAATATCGGAATAACCTCCCCTGTCCTTTCCGGCGGCCACCGCTCCATGCATGGCCGAACCGAGGGCAGGAGTCTGTTCTGAGGCGGCGATTTTTATTGGTTTGCCGGTAACATCAGCATATATCTGCATCAACATCTTGTTTTTATAGGGTAAGCCCCCGCAGGCATAGAGTTCTTCAATCTCGACCCCGCTGCTTTCAAAAGCAGTTATAATCTTTTTTGTGCCAAAGGCCGTAGCCTCTATCAAAGCCCGATAAATCTCTTCCGGACTGGTGTTTAATGTCATTCCCATCAGTAAACCGGTTAAATCAGCATCGACTAGGATGGATCTATTTCCATTCCACCAGTCCAGGGCTAAGAGGCCTGATTCTCCCGGTTTTAATCTGGCAGCTTTCTTCTCCAACAATTTATGGATTGAGAGACCCTGATTACGGGCTTCAGTCTGATATTCTTCCGGTACAGAGTTAGCAACAAACCAGGCGAAAATATCACCAACTGCCGACTGACCTGCTTCATAGCCATAAAAACCAGGAAGGATGCCATCTTTAATGCAACCGGTCATGCCTTCCACAAAATGTCTTTCCCTGTCCAGAACCATATGGCAGATCGAGGTTCCCATTACCATAACCATCTTACCCGGTTCACTGACTGTCACTGCCGGTACCGAGACAAAGGAATCCACATTAGCAACAGCTACTGCCACATTCCGAGGGAGTTTAAGTTTTTCAGCTATCTTAGGAGTTAAATTGCCAGCTTTCTCTCCCAGGTTATAAATTTCTTCTGAAAGTTTGTCTTCAACCAGATTTTCCATTCTGGGATTAAGGGCTGCAAAAAACTCTTTCTCAGGATAACCGGTTGCTCTGCTCCAGATAGCTTTATATCCCGTGACTGATATATTTCTTTTCTCAACCCCTGTTAACTGCATGATCACCCAGTCCGCTGCTTCCATAAATCTATCAGCAGCATCGTATACTTCCGGAGCCTCTTCTGCTATCTGCCAAATCTTAGGAATAAGCCATTCTGATGATATTTTCCCGCCGTAGCGCTGGAGAAAATCCTCTTCCCGCTCCCGGGCAATTTCGTTTAACTTAGTGGCCTGAGGCTGGGCAGCATGATGCTTCCAGAGCTTAACCCAAGCATGTGGATTGGTTTTGAATTTTTCCTGCCAGCAGAGAGGCCTGCCCTCTTCATCCACAGGCAGCATGGTACATGAGGTGAAATCTATACCCAGACCTATTATGTTTTCAGGGTCTACCTGACTATCTTCCAGCACTCGAGGGATTGTTTCATAGCAGGTTTTTAAGTAATCAGAGGGATCCTGCAGAGCCCAGTCAGTACCCAGAGGAACCTCCTCTTCTCCCGGTAGTTTGCTGTCTATAACCCCGTTGGAATACTCATATATAGCTGATGCCACTTCTTTTCCATCCTTCACCCCGACAAGCACAGCCCGACCCGATTCTGTTCCAAAATCAATGCCAATTGAATATTTGTCCTGCACTGGCTTCCCCCCTATTATTGACCATAACGATTTTGATAGCGTTCATAAGCCTTTTCAACTTCTACTTCCGGAAGTCTTTCCGGATTACCCTTTAACATCGCCAGATGCACTGTTTTAGCAGCATCTTCAACCATAACTGCTGCCTTTAAAGCGCTTTCCGGACTGTCACCGATAGTGAAAACTCCATGATTTTTCAGTAAAATTGCCCTAGAGCTGCCAATATTTTCTATTATGGCTTCCCCGATTTCCTCTCCTCCAATCGGTGCATAGGGGCCGGCCGGAACATCACCGCCAAATTCATCTGCTATAGCTGTCAAACACACCGGAAGAGGCTGACCCAGGGCCGCAAAACTGGTAGCATAGTTGCTGTGAGTGTGAACAACTCCCCTGACATCCCGGCGATGACGGTAAACATAAAGGTGAGAGTCTGTATCACTGGAGGGTTTCTTATCACCTTCGACTATATTCCCTTCAAGGTCAACCACCACAAGGTCCTCTGACTCCATTTCTTTATAGGGAACCCCGCTGGGTTTAATGACAACCAAATCCTTTTCTGGATCTCTCCCGCTAACATTTCCGCTTGTCATGGCAACCAGATTATTGCGGGGCAGTTCTAGGTTCATCTTCCAGACTCTTTCCTTCAGTTCTTCCAACATTTTTAGGCGACCCCCTTCGAGATAAACAATTAACTTGTGCAGACAACCGGACAACATATGTTGTAAAAAAAATAATTTTCAGTTAACTTTGTTTAAAAATATAATTGTAATTTATTATAACTTATCGCTACCCTGAAATGCAAATCGCAAATATGATAATAATATATTTGATGATCTATTAAGTATAATATTCTCCAAATAACTCAAATATACTGCAGAAAACTGAGCAGATTTATTTTATCATTATCTCCGGCCTGGGAAAGGTTAAATTATTATATTCAACCTGGGTTAGCGGCCAGTCGGAATCTTCTGTGATAATTTCAATTTCATCATCAGCAACCAGTATCGTATCTTCAGTCTTCACTCCAGTCAGGGAAGGATTCCAGGCAAATACCTGATTGTTTTTCACCTCGGCTGTGATTTCTGGAGTTGCGAGAAAATCTCTGGTTTTATAACCTGTCGGACCTCCCTGATGGTGGTTTTCCCATTCTTTCTCATAACCAAATTCGGCATAAGCCTCCCTACCATTTTTGAAAACTTCATTTATCTTGACTCCCGGTCTGGTTTTTCTCCAGAAAGCAAGTTCTATTTTTCTTACGGCCTCCAACTTTTCCTGCAGTTCCTGGGGCAGAGGGCCAAAGTGAACTTTGCGGGTCAGGCTCACAATAAATCCGTGTTTCTCGGCACAGACCACCACCATGAGATATTTATTTATTTTTTTATCTGTGGGAATGGGGTGTCTGTAGTTATATATTCGCTCATCAGAACCAATCAGTATAACTGCTGGTTTAATTCCGGCCGCTAAAAATTCTCTGGCGACCAGGCCAGCAACCTGATTTTCAGCCTGACATTTTGCTATATCCTGCTGGCAGAGCCTGGTAATAATTTTTGAACTCTCGCTGCCAAGAGCTCTTAACCGATTCTTTTCACCATCTGTCAGCTGAAATCTTAGACTAGCTATTTTTTCTGGTATATACCGAGTTCCCGGGTGATACAGATCGGCTCCCAGTTTGTAATCTGAGATAAAGTTATTTAGTTCCGTTGACCCCTGATACCACTTGCTGGTGATAAACTCAAAATCCTGCCCGAAAAATTCTTCAGATTTAAGGCGGGGCGCTTCTATGTTATCTGTAAAGATAAAATTGCCCTCCTCAGGCAAAATGACAAGTTTGGCCGAGCCTGTCTTTTCGATTAACTCTACGTGCGTGTCTTTTCCTGCTGTCAGCCAGGAAATATTGGCCCTGTCAGCCAAAAACAGACCATCTAAATTATGCTTCTCAGTGAACTTTTCAATCCTGCTGAGTTTAATTTTAGTTTCCTGATTCATGAGAAGGTCTTTGCTCCTTTCACAAATAATTTTTCGGTTATAAAACATCGACAAATCTCGTCTGTAAAATTGAGTCAAAATCTTAGCGGTTAAATACAGCTTAAAATCGAGAAGTGCTAATGAATTCAATCAACTCCCTTTAATTTTACTATGCATTTACTGGCAACTCAACCCATACCGGTAATACAAATAATTATTCAGCAGAACAGAAACAGTGCTTTTGCTGCTCCTGTTATTTTCTTGCTGCGCAATTATTTCTTGTAAGGTAAAGTATGGTTTAGAGAAATAAACCCCTGGAGTATAGCCAGCATTTAGCATTATTATTTCAAGGAAGTTACAGCTTCCTTTACCTTGTCCACTGCTGAAGCAGCATCTTTGGCATAGGCGTCAGCCTCAATCTGATCTGCGTAATCACAGGTAACCGGAGCTCCGCCAATTATAACCTTTACTTTATCCCGCAACCCCTCTTCTTTTAGTACATCGATTACATTCTTCATTTCCGGCATGGTAGTGGTTAAGAGTGCTGACATCGCCAGAACATCAGCCTGCTCTTCTTTTAATTTAGCGACAAATTCAGCTGCCTCAACATCAACACCCATATCAATCACTTCAAAGCCTCCACCCTCGAGCATCATGCCGACCAAATTTTTGCCGATGTCATGAAGATCACCTTTAACGGTACCAAGTAAAACAGTGCCCTGACTTTCAACTTTATCATCAACCAAAACTGGTTTTAAAACCTTCATACCTCTTTTCATCGCCCGGGCAGCAACAAGAACTTCTGGCACAAAAATTTCATCCTTTTTAAATTTTTCTCCCACAACTGCCATAGCTTTCATCATTCCCTGCTGAAGAACTTCATCAGCGCTCATACCGGATTCGAGAGCCTGCTCGACATTAGTTTTAACACCTTCAGCATTACCTGCCTGAAGATCCTCAACAATATTAATTATATAATCCATGTAATTTCCTCCTCGTAGTTTAGATATTTCAGGGTATTGCAAGGTTATAAAGCTGGTATGCTTGTTTTATCTTTAATTATTTTATTTATATAGATCCCTGTGGTATTTAATTCATCTCATTAAAGCCTTCCAGCATGGCTAAGAAATTTTCAGCTGGAACATCAGCCTGAACATTATGAACCGGAGCAAAGACAAAGCCTCCTCCAGAAGCAAGATTTTCAATATTTCTTTTGGTAGCTTCCTTGACCTCTTCTGGAGAGAAGTTAGGTAATGCCTTTTGAGTATCTATGCCGCCTCCCCAGAAAACCAGATCTCGGCCAAATTCTTTTTTCAGTTCTTCAGCATTCATGTCAGCTGCACTTAGCTGAACAGGGTTAATAATATCAACGCCTTCCTCTATTAGATCTGGCAGCAGTCTTTTTACCGCTCCACAGCTGTGATACCAAATATAAGCCTTAGTTTTTGCCTGACATTTAATATGGCTAAAGAGCTCTTTATGCCTGGGTTTAACAAATTTTCTATACATATCCGGTGAAATCAGGAGAGAATCCTGACTGGCAATATCATCAGCCTCTGCCACCACCAAAATTTCTTCTCCGGCCGCCTCCAGTGCTTTTTCCCAGAATTTCTTTTTATATTCCAGAGCTTTATCCAGCAAAGTCTCAGCCATACCAGGATTCAAAATCATGTCCTGATAAAATTCTTCAAAGCCTCTAAGCCAAAGAGCCATTTCAAAGATACCACCGGTATTGGGGTTGAAAACCGGGGCTTTCTCCAGTTTTGCTGCCCGGGCAAACTGTTCAGCTATATCTTTAAAACGGGCTGGATCCTGGGGATCAAAAAATTCCAGTTTCTCAATATCCTTTACACTGTCAGCATCCTGGAGAGGATGATCCCACATATCATAATAAAGACCTCCATCCTTAGGCATTCTCCAAGTGATTCCAAACTCATCTGTAAATTCCCAGTATTTGTCCCTATCTTTGCGCTCAAACTCCCATCCTGACGGTGGATTGGAATAAACACCTTCAACATCATTATTGATCTTCTCTTTAAAATCCTGATCTAAATGGCCAAGCTGCTGGATTCGATCTGAAACTCTGGCCTTCTCCGGATTAAGACCTAGACTTTCTCTCAATTTTCGATAGGTTTTGATGTGTATCCCGCAGCAATGAGCGTCAAATCCCAGCGGAATCCTGTCAGGTTCCCGGTGATTAAGTGCCTTTTCCAATCGAGTTCTTGAATTCGTTTCAGGCATGTTAATACCCCCTAGCTATTTTTTGAATTATTTTATGTGATTTTTTGTTTATTTCTTATCTGCTATCAACCTGCAGCGCTCATAGTTCTCTTCTTACCATACTGGTCGATAATTACCGCAAAAAGTAGTATGCTACCCTGAACAAAGGTCTGCCAGTAAACATCAACCCCTAACAAATTCAGGGAATTAATAATCAAGCCCATTAACAGAGCTCCAAAAAAAGCACCAACTATTGTCCCCTCTCCACCTTTAAGGCTTGCTCCACCTAAGATTACCGCAGCCACAACCTGAAGTTCTATCCCCTGACCTGCGGTTGTAGTAGCGGCGGCAAATCTGGCCGTATTTAGAATTCCAGCTGAACCTGCAAGAAATCCGGTCAGCATAAAATTAAATATCCTCATTTTTTGAACTTCAATTCCAGAAAACATTGCTGCCAGCGGATTGCCTCCAATATAATAATTCTGGCGGAAAAATTTAGTTTTTCTTAAGAGAAATTCAAACAGGATAATCAAAAGCAGGCTAATCCAGATTGGGCTCTGAATGGTTAAAAAATAAGTTCTTCCAATAACGGTAAAATTATCAGGGAGTCCGGCAATATTTCGCCCTCCCATAATTATCATTACCAGTCCCCTTACAGCCATCATAGTTGCCAGAGTTGTGATAAAAGGGTTGATGCCAATTTTAGCAACTATCACACCGTTTAATAACCCTATAAATGTCCCGGCTGCCAGAGCAAATAATATTGCAAAAGGAA
>PWEJ01000097.1 GCA_003553485.1 Halanaerobiaceae bacterium
AAAGGAGGTTTTTAAAAATGGACAAAAAGCTAGTAACCTTTGGAGAAATAATGTTAAGATTAACTCCCCCCGAAAACAAAAGATTTATACAGGCCGATAAATTTAATGTTATTTATGGCGGCGGTGAAGCAAATGTAGCAGTTTCAGCAGCCAATTATGGCCTTGATGCTCATTTTGTGAGCAAATTACCAGAAAACCCTCTTGGTCAGGCTGCTTTAAATGAATTGCGCCGCTTTGGAGTAAAGACTAATTATATTGCTCGAGGGGGCAAGCGACTGGGAATTTATTTTTGTGAAAGTGGGGCCAGCCAGCGTTCCTCTAATGTGATTTATGATCGGGCCCACTCTGCTATTGCTGAGGCTAAACCAGAGGATTTTGCCTGGGAAGAAATTTTTGCTGAGGCAGATTGGTTTCATGTCACAGGAATAACCCCAGCCTTAAGTTCTCAGATGGCTGATATTACTATCGGGGCTGTAAAAAAAGCTCAGGAGCTAGGAGTTAAAGTTAGTTGTGATCTTAATTATCGGGCTAAACTATGGAGTCAAGAAGAAGCAAAGGAAGTTATGACCGAGGTTATGAAGTATGTTGATGTCTGTATTGCCAATGAAGAGGATGCTGAAATGA
The DNA here is from genome assembly GCA_003553485.1 of Halanaerobiaceae bacterium. Lineage (GTDB taxonomy): Bacteria > Bacillota > Halanaerobiia > Halanaerobiales > Halarsenatibacteraceae > T1SED10-84. The sequence continues at coordinate 625 of PWEJ01000097.1, forward strand.
CCTTTGGAATTAAAAGCGGCTCTGATATTGAAGCTGGTAATATTAATATAGAGGGTTACAGGGATGTTGCCCAACAGCTGATAGAAAAATTTGATTTAGAACTTGTGGGTAGTCATCTGCGAGTTAGCCATAATGCTTCTTTGAATGACTGGGTAGTGGTCCTCTATGATGGTGACAATTTTGTTAAATCTCAGCAATATCAAATCCATATTGTTGACCGAGTGGGTGGAGGAGACTCCTTTGCCGGAGCTTTGATCTATGCTCAGTTAACGGGTAAAAACTTACAAGAAACTGTAGAATTTGGAGCTGCTGCTTCAGCTTTAAAGCAATCAATTCCCGGTGATTTTAACCATATGACCCTGGATGAAGTAGAGGCTACTGCTGAAGGCCCGGCATCCGGGCGAGTTAAGCGTTAATAAAGTTATATTTTTAGTCTTATAAATTTTTTGATCATATTATCAATTTTTTAACCATATACCCCCTACTCCCCTGAAAATCATTTCAGGGGATATTTTTTTGCTGTATAATTTGTTAAATTTCTCAAAAACAGATATAATAAATATAAGTGATACAATATGGATAAATAATACTGCCTATTAGAATTAACATCGCTAACATTAAATTAAACTTATAGGGGGATTTATAATGGAAATAAAGGTTGGCAAGACGGCAGAACTGCCAGTGACAGAAGTGGATGATGAGCATGCCCTTAACACTAAAAAGAGAATAGTCTTTTCTCCAGACAACCACTGGGATAGTCATGTTATGAGAGTCTTTAGTTTAGAAGAGGAGGGAAAGACTTTTCGCCATCAACATGAATGGCCCCACTGGGTTTATGTATTGGCCGGTGAGGGAGCTGTAATTACTGAAGAGAAAAGTTATTCGCTGCAAAAGGGTTCTTATGTCTTTATACCACCTAAACTAAGACATAATTTCGAAAACGTTGGAGAAGAGACCTTTGAGTTCATGTGTATTGTTCCTCCAGAGGGAGATAGTTTTTAACTTTTTATAATTTAGAGTAAAACTGTATTTGTGTAGATTAATTTTGCCTTGTAATTTTTAGGAAAGTAAAAGCTAGGGAGTGTTTTTGATGTGTGAACTAAGTCTGTTGACGGAGAAAGATTTAAGTCCCAAGGCTAATAAAGCTCTTAAATACTTGAGAAAAGAGATTTTATTGGGGAAATTCTCCGCTGGAGATCATATTTCAGCACCAGAAATAGCAAGTAAACTTGATATTAGCAGGGTTCCTGTAAGGGAGGCAATAAATGAGTTAGAAAAACAGGGTATAGTTAATACCATTCCAAGAAGAGGAAGCTTTCTGGTGAAGTTTGACAATGATGATATTCGAGAAATATATGATATTAGAATGATGTTAGAGGGTAGAATACTGGAAATATTGATTAAGGAAAGATTATTGACCACAAAAGATTTAAATTGTTTAGAAAAACTAGCTAATAAAATGTTAAATGTTGCACAAGAAAACGAAATAACCCGAGAAGAAATAATTAAATTCATGGAATTTGACATGAATTTTCATCAATTGCTCTGGAAGAGATCTGAAAGAAAGCTGAGCTATAAAATTTTGATGAGCAATTATATACAACTACAAATAGCCATGATTTTAGATTATCAGCAAGAATCAAACCTTGAGCAGACAGCTGAAAATCACTTTCAGATTATAGAGCAGTTGAAAAATAGAGATATTGAAGGTTGTCGTCAGGCCCTAAGAGATCATATTTTTGTTTATAATGATAAACTAGGAGAGATAATTTAAAAAGGAGTGCTCGCTATGCCCTTGCCTGTCTGGTTATTGTGGATCATTTTGGCAATAATTCTTTTAGTCGTAGAAATGCTCACCCCAGAATTTATTGTTGCTAGTTTTTCTTTGGGCAGTTTTGCAGCTGCTCTTACTGCAGCCTTAAATGGCAGTTTGCATATTCAATTGTTAGTTTTTGTTATTGTAACGGCAATATTTTTATGGAAGGTGCGGCCGGTTTTCTTGCGGTTTTTTTCAGGCGACTCTCCAGAAACAAGAACCAATGTCTATGGATTGAAAGGCCAACAGGCACGGGTGATTAAGTCCATTGGTCCGGGGGAAAAACCCGGTCGGGTCTTAATAGGTGGGGAAGACTGGTTGGCTGTTTCTGTTGCTGGAGAAAAGTTGGCCGAAGAGAGTATAGTGGAAGTGGTGGAGGTTCAAGGAGCAAAAGTTTTGGTGAAAAAGTCAACCAAATAATTTCATTAGGGGGTAGTTAAATGCCAGCTTTATTGATTCTACTTATATTTTTAGTAATACTTATAGTGATTTTTGCCATAAAAGGCGTGGTAATTATAAACCAGGCAGAGGCTATGGTTATTGAACGCCTGGGTAAATTTAACCGGATTTTACAGCCGGGCATTAATGTAATCTGGCCAATCTTTGAAAAAAGTCGGAAAATAGATTGGGAGTTTGTCAGAGAGGATGGTGACGGCAAACGGTATACAGTGAGAGAATCCATCGATCGTATTGACCTGAGGGAGACAGTTTATGATTTTCCCCGGCAGAATGTTATCACCGAGGACAACGTGGTTATTGAGATTAATGCCATGATTTATTTTCAAATAACCGATCCCAAGAAAGTGGTCTATGAAATAAGCAACTTACCTGATGCTATCAAAAAGTTGACTCAGACTACTTTGCGTAATGTAATTGGAGAGATGGATTTAGATAAAACTCTTTCTTCTAGAGATGATATTAATTCAAAGCTTAAAAATATTTTAGACCAGGCCACCGATAAATGGGGAGTAAAGGTTAATAGAGTTGAATTACAGGATATTATTCCCCCTGAAGATATCAAAGAAGCTATGGAAAAACAGATGAGAGCAGAAAGAGCTCGAAGGGCTGCTATTCTGGAAGCCGAAGGAGAAAAACGTTCAGAAATTTTATCAGCCGAAGGGAAAAAAGAATCGGCAATAAATCGAGCCGAAGGTGAAAAACAGGCCCAGATACTTAGAGCAGAAGCGGAGAAAGAAGCCAGATTAAAAGTAGCAGAAGGTGAGGCTAAGGCAATTAAGAAGATTGCTTCATCTCTAACTGATTACGAAAGTGATCCTGCTCGCTATCTCATTGCCATTAAATACATTGAAGCCTTTGAAGATTTAGCTGAAAAAGAAAGTGATAAAGTGGTCTATTTACCCTATGAGATGAGTTCTGTCTTGAGTTCAATCGGCGGAAT
>PWEJ01000012.1 GCA_003553485.1 Halanaerobiaceae bacterium
AGGGAGATCCTTTGGCTGGTGTCGAAGTAGATATTGAATGTGATGAGTTAGATATTACTACGACAACTGACTTAGAGGGTCAATATGAGAGTTCAGGACATTACGGTGAAGCTGAAATAACCCCTCAAAAAGATGATTTTGACTTTTCTCCTGGTTCTATAAGAGCATCAAATGATAGAGAAAACGCTGACTTTGAAGCCTCTCCTCATTATTATACAACAGAAGGACGATTAGAAGATGAAAATGACAATGGTATACCTGGCTTAACTCTAGAATTCACTTCTGTTAGTAATCCAGCAAGAGAAATAGAGTCAGTAACAACTGATAGTGATGGCTACTGGGAAAAAACAGGTTTAGTTGGGGATGTTGTAGTAACACCAAGAGGGGATCTTGAAGATATAAGTGGAGAAGCCTGGTCTTTTGCACCATTCAGCAAAACTATAAGTTATGATCCAGATGGTGTTGATGATATAAAATTTGAAGGCACTAAAAAAGATGTAGCTGAAGTATATGAAATTTCTGGAGAGGTTTATGATCCTGATGGGATTGAAAGAAATGTTATTTTGGCAATCGAAAATAGCGATGGAAGCACAAATTATGCAGTTACAGATGATGATGGAGAATGGACTAAAGAAGCATTAACAGGTACAGTTTATATTAGACCAATAGATATTCCAGGTCATGATGGTGATTATGAATTTTCTCCGACAGAAAGAAGAGCTACTACTGGAAGGGAAGATGTTGATTTTACGGTTTATGAGATAGATTAAATTTAATTTATTAATTTCCCTAAACCTAAAACCCCGGCAACTTAGTTATATTTACCCTAAATCAAGTTGCCGGGTTGACTTTGTTGGTGGCCTGGTAATGAAAATTTGTCAGTAAAATTGACTAATAAAACTTTAAATTTAAACTAATAACTGTTATAATGCTATATATATTGGTGAAATTATCACATTTTTTTAGGTGAAAGGAGCTATTTTAATTATGGCAGAGATTTTAGTTGTCGATGATGCAGCTTTTATGAGGATGAATTTGAAAAAAATGCTGGAAGATGCTGGACATGAGGTTGTCGGGGAAGCAGAAGATGGCAATAAAGCGGTGGAAAAATATAAAGAGTTGGAGCCTGATTTAGTTACAATGGATATAACTATGCCTGACTTAGATGGCATTGAAGCTTTGAAAAAGATTAAAGATATTAATCCTGAGGCCCGGGTTATCATGTGTAGCGCTATGGGACAGCAGGCAATGGTAATTGAAGCAGTGGAAGCTGGAGCCAGTGATTTTGTAGTCAAGCCCTTTAAACAGGATAGAGTAGCCAAAGCGGTGGAGAAAGCTTTATCTGCTTAGTAGATCAGTAGAAAAAATAGATTAACCAGCTATTTTTTCTCTATACATACTGAGGGAGAATTTAAGGATATTGTTCGGGAATATCATATTTTCTGGCTAAAATATATTATCTCAGGTTAGCATTAATTTAATAAAAAACCTCTACATCAAATAATCTTTATTAGAAACTATATATATGATTATCATCAATCTTGACTTAGTTAATAAGCTTGCTGTTTTTTTGCCGGCATTTAAGAATGATTATTTTTAGACTTTAAATAATTTCAGGGGGCGATAACACTATGATGTGGAAAGATAGCTATAAGTTGGGAGTAGATAGGATTGATGACCAGCACCAGGAGCTTTTTAAAAGACTAACCAGTTTTATTAAAATTGTCCGCAGAGATAATGTAGAGTGGGAAGATAAACTGGATGAGGTTAAAGAGACCCTTGCTTTTATGCATCAATATGTGGAAGAGCATTTCTCTGATGAAGAAGAGTATCAACAGGAGATTGATTATCCCAATTATCCTGAACACAGGGAAGAACACAAAAAGTTTAAAGCCGGTATTGAAAAATTTGCTGAAAAATTTGAAGAAGAGGGCTATACTGAGGAATTAATGCTTGAATTCAGTGGTAAATTAATGACCTGGTTAATAAATCATGTGACAGGGACAGATCAGAAAATTGGAGATTATTTAGAGGAATTAGAGAAGGAGGGTCAATAAGATGAAGGCTGAATTTGTCAACCCAATCTATCAGGCTACCAATGATGTTTTAAAAAATATGCTGGATATAGAAGATATAGAGCGGGGAGAAATGTCAATGAATGAGGAAATGGTTCAGGGCTCAGATGCTAATGTAACTATTGGTGTAACCGGTAATCTTTCAGGTTCTATACTTTATAGTTTCTCTAAAGAGATGGCCTTAGAGATGGTGGAGATAATGTCCGGCATGAAAATGGAAGAACTTGATAAATTTGTTTCCTCTGCCGTAGGGGAAATTGCCAATATTATCAGCGGCAATGCTGTTACTTATCTAGCTAATAACGGTTATGAATGTGACATTGTCCCTCCTCAGGTTAGTATAGGCAGGTCAAAGAGCCTCTCTATGGCCAATAAAAAAGTTCTGGAGGTTCCTTTATCCACAGAAGTAGGCGATTTTACTATCAATATCTCGGTAGAAGAGAAATAGCAATAGCATAAATTAAAAATTAGGAATAAATTTCTTATTTTCATCAAATAAACCTTAACGAAGAATGCTTTTTATGTTATAATTTAATCAGTGTATATTAAAACAGCTTAATATTTTAATTGTTTACAGATAACTGCTTAAAAGCGGGGAAAGCCCGGGATTTGATCCCCGGGTTTTATTTTTTATATTTTTTTCTGTATTTTTTCTAAAAACCGCTATTGACAATTAAGTCACAATTTAAAAACAATCTACAAAGTAGAGGAGTGATTTTCTTGGCTGGATTAGTCCTGGAAGGCGGCGGGGCCAAGGGGGCCTATCAGATAGGAGCCTATCAGGCTTTAACGGAGCTTGAGATTGATATTACCGGTGTCAGCGGCACTTCAATTGGGGCCATTAATGGAGCCATGATAGTTCAGGGGGATTTTATAGAGGCTAAGGAGCTCTGGCATAACCTTGAGCCGGAAGAAATCTTTAAAGTTAGCAGCGAAGAATTACAGCAGATATTTAATCTCGAGATTGACCGCTCTAATTTAAGCAAAATTTTAACTCGTTTAAGAGAAATCTTACAAAATCGCGGTATTGATACCAGCGGCATAAGAGAATTTCTAGCTGCCAATATCTTTGAGGAGAAACTGCGCTCCAGTGAGCTTGATTTTGGCATAGTAACTTATAATCTTTCAGATTTCCAGCCAGAGGAGCTTTATCTTGAGGATATTCCCCGGGGTATGCTAATTGATTATCTCATGGCCAGTTCATATCTGCCTGTCTTTAAGTTTGAAAGGATGAATGGCAAGTATTTTTTAGATGGAGCCTTCCATGATAATCTGCCCGTTAATCTTCTAATTCGCCGAGGATATAGAGAGATTATTGCCGTTCGTACCTTTAGCAGTGGCCGTATCCAGCCCCCGGAAGATGAAAGTGTGGAGATTACTTATATAGAACCTAATATTGACCTGGGAAGAGTTTTAGAGTTTACTCCCCAAAGAATCCAGCGCAACATGACCTATGGCTACCTTGACACCATGAAGGTCTTTAAAAATCTTGCCGGCCGGGATTATTATATTGCAGCTCCCCAGTCAGAGCAGTTTTTCTTCAATCTATTTAAACTAATCCGCTCCGAGGATATAAATAGAGCTGCCGATATTTTAGGTTTAAAATCCCAACCAGAACTGCGCTTGTTGTTTGAAAAAATAATTCCTCGCTTACAGAGCCTCTTAGGGCTCGATGAAGGTGACAGTTATAAAGAAATTTTTCTGGGAGTTTGTGAGATACTGGCCGCCCGGATGGAATTACCTCCCACTGAGATCTATGAATTTACAGAGCTAGTGCAAAAAATAGCCTTTAATTTTGGCCCCGACCTTAAAGAAGAGCTGAAAGAATTACCCTGGTTCTTAAAACAAAATCAGATCCTTTCTTTAGCTGTCAGGGATGACCTGGCTTTAGAATTAATTTTAACTCTTTTTACCGGAATTTTTGCTGCTGAGCAGGAAGATAAATATGTTTCGCGAAAAGTAAAACAGGGCTAAAAAATCTCATGGACTTGGTTAGGCTTAAGGAGGTTCGGTGATGACGATAAACTATATTAAAAAACGCGATGGTTCTCAAGTACCCTTTGATGAAAGCAAGATAGCCGATGCTGTCAACAAAGCAGCGGAGGCCGTTAATGGTGACCAGCAAAAGATAGGTCAGGAAATAAGTAGAGAAGTGGTCTCCTACTTAAAAATCTTTTACAAAGATGGCAAAACGATGCCTGATGTGGAACAAATTCAGGATTTGGTAGAAAAAGTATTAATTGAAAAGGGTTATGCTGAGATAGCAAAAGCCTATATCCTTTATCGAGAACAGCGCAGCAAATTAAGAGATACCAAAAAGCTCTTCGATGATGCCATCGGAGCTATGAACAACTATCTAGACCGCAGTGATTGGAAAGTTAATGAAAACTCCAATATGAGCTTTTCCCTGCAGGGGCTTAACAATTTTATTGCCTCTGAAATAACCTCCCAATACTGGTTGCAGGAGATTTATTCCACTAAAGTCAGGGAAAAGCACAGCAGCGGTGATTTTCACCTCCATGACCTGGGCAATCTCAGCGTCTACTGCTGTGGCTGGGATTTGCAGGATTTGCTGTTGACTGGTTTTCGAGGAGTTAGCGGTAAAATAGAGAGCGCCCCTCCAAAACATTTTAAAGTGGCTTTAGGTCAGGTAATAAATTTCTTTTATACTTTACAGGGAGAAGCAGCCGGCGCTCAGGCCTTTTCTAACTTCGATACTCTTTTATCTCCCTTCATAGCCTATGATAATCTCGACTATGAGGGCGTTAAGCAGGCCATGCAGGAGTTTATTTTTAATATCAATGTACCAACCAGGGTTGGCTTTCAAACTCCCTTTACTAACATCACCATGGATTTAAAGGTGCCAGATTTCATGGCCGATGAACCAGTGATAATAGGCGGCGAGCCTCAGGATAGAACCTACGGGGAGTTTCAGGAGGAAATGAATCTTTTTAATCGAGCCTTTGCCGAGGTGATGCAGGCTGGCGATGCTAAGGGAAGGGTCTTTTCCTTTCCTATCCCCACTTATAATATCACCGAAGACTTTGACTGGGATAACCCTGTGCTTGACCCCGTCTGGAAGATGACTGCCCGTTACGGCGTACCCTATTTTTCTAATTTCATCAATTCCGATATGGACCCTTCAGATGCAAGGTCGATGTGCCTCCATCCCGAGGAGAAGATTATAATAAGAATGGCTGGTGAGATTAAAGAATATACCATTGGTAAATTAGCTAAAGAGTTTGCCGGTGAAAGAATTGATGAGGAATGGTTTAAGCCCTCTCACAAGCTTGAGGCTATCTCCCTTGACCCGGACTCTGAAGAGCTGGAATGGGCCAGAATTGATAAATTTTTACAGATAGAGGATAACCGGCTTATTACCATTACAACAGCAGATGATAGGACCATGAAGATCTCTGCAGACCATTTAGTAGCTGTTAAAAGTGATGACAGGATAGAGACTAAAAAGGCTAAAGAGATTAATAAAGAGGATTTATTGCTGGCCCTAAATAAAGATAAAGATAATAATTATAATCAAAACCTCGTAGATGAGATTGATAAAAAGGCTGATTTTTTAAGAACTGCTGATTTTAATGTTGTTTCAATCAAAGAGATTGTCAGTGAAGAGCTTGATTTTGAGCAGCAGTTTTATGATATTGAGCTGGAGAAAAATCACTATTTTGTTCATTCTGAGGGTAATATCACCCATAACTGCTGCCGGCTGCGCCTTGATAACCGAGAACTGCGCAAAAGAGGCGGCGGGCTTTTTGGCGCCAATCCCATGACTGGCTCTATCGGTGTAGTTACTCTCAATATGCCTAGAATAGGTTATTTAGCCAGTGATGAAGCTGATTATTTTGCCAGGGTCTATGATTTAATGGAAGTTGCCCGGGAAAGCCTGGAGACAAAACGCAAGATATTAGAAAACCTGGCAGAGAACGGCCTCTATCCTTATTCCAAGTATTATCTTCGCTCTGTGAAGGAACGCTTTGGTGAATACTGGAAGAATCACTTCAATACCATCGGGCTTAATGGCATGAATGAATCTCTGTTAAACTTCAAAGGTATATCCATAGCCGATGAAGAGGGCAGAGAGTTTGCCCTCCGGGTAATGGAGAAGATGCGGGAAAAATTGCGAGAATTTCAAGAGGAAACAGGCAACCTGTATAATTTAGAGGCCACTCCAGCTGAAGGGACCTCTTATCGTCTGGCTAAGTTAGATAGAGAAAAGTTTGGCAATGATATCATCTGTGCCAATCAAGAACGAGTGGTGGAAGAAGACGCCGACCCTTATTACACCAATTCAACCCATATTCCCGTCGGTTATACCACTGACCTCTTTGAGTCTCTTGAATTGCAGGATGAGCTCCAGAGCTTATATACCGGTGGTACAGTAATTCACGGCTTTTTAGGAGAAAAGATGCCCGATATAGAGGCAACAAAAAAACTGGTCAGAAGAATAGCAGAAAATTTCAGCCTGCCTTACTATACCATAACTCCGACCTTTAGTGTCTGTCCTGTACATGGATACTTATCTGGAGAACATTACTACTGTCCTCTCTGCGAAGCGGAGGCAGAGGAAGCAGACGATGAGACTAGCGAGCAGAATAAATCATCCACAGATTTAGCTTCTCAACAAGAGGTAGAACTGGAGGAAATAAATAAATGAAGATAGCCGGTCTAGAGCCTCTGACCCTGCAGGACTATCCTGGAGAGTTAGCGGCTGTGATTTTCACCGCTGGTTGTAATCTTCGCTGTCCCTACTGCCATAACCCTGAATTGGTGGCTCAGGAAGAGGATGATGCTAAACTATTTTCTTCCAAAGAAATTCTTGCTTTCCTTGAAAAACGCAGTCCCTATCTTGATGCGGTGGTTATTAGTGGAGGTGAGCCACTGATTAATAAGGGGCTTATCAGCTATCTAAAGAAGATCAAAGACCTTGGTTACAAAATTAGAATAGACACCAATGGTACCAGACCGGAGGTTTTAGATGAGCTTCTTTCTGAAAAACTTCTGGATATGGTGGGCTGGGATTATAAGCTGCCTTTAAATCGTTATCCTGAGTTTCTTCCTGGCCATAAATCTTCAGCCGGGGCTACCAGGGCTAAAGGGAAAAAAATAATCGCTGCCTTAAAACAAACAGGAGAGATTTTAAGCAACTCAGAGATAGAAGTTGAAATCAGGACCACCGCTGTACCAGAGTTAATAACTTCCTCTGATATTGCTAAAATAAGTCAAGAAATTGCTGAGTTTACTAGCTCTGATAATAATCAATGCAAGCGGGAAAGGGTTTTTCCCAGCAGCTATGTCATCCAGGGGTTTCGCAATGAGAGAGTGCTTTCTCAGTCCTTTAGTAGTGTTTCCCCCTATAGTTTAAATCAATTGCAGGAATTTAAGGCTATTGCCACAAAGTATATAAATAGTGACACCGTAAAGATTAGGAAAAATTTATAAAGTTATTTTTAAATAGTGATTATAAATAAGGAGGCTAATATCATGGCTAAAAAGCAAAAATGCAAAGTGTATTCTCGTATTGTAGGTTATATTTCTCCTGTTTCAGAGTGGAATCGGGGCAAGAAAGAGGAGTTTAAAGACCGGGAGACCTATCAGCGCCCAAACTCTTAACTAGAATCAAATTATTTGTGGACTCTCTGACTTTTCTATTATTAATTGAGATTTAGCTAAAAACTTAAGCAGAGGGGGGAGATAATTGCCGAATTTCACTAGTTTTGACTCTAATGAACTTAGTTCTCGGGCAGAAAGCAAAAAAGAAAAATTTTATCGGGAGTTTCATAGATACTATGATACTATCTTTCCTGTTAGTGAAGATAAGGTAGCATTCCTTGCTGATGCCTTTCGCAATTTGCCCTCAGGGGTCTCAGTCATGGATATTGGTTGTGGAACTGGCGGCTATAGCATAGCTATGGCTAAAGAGGGCTATCGAGTCGTTGGCATCGACCTGGAAATAAAAATGATAGAGAAGGCGCGAGAAAAAGTCAATAAAGAAGAGATTGAGGAAATTAAATTTAAGGTTCTGGATATGCGTGATCTTGATGTTTTTTATTCCAAACCCCGTTTTTTAGGAATTTTTAGCCTGGGTAATGTCCTGGTCCATCTGCAGAAAAACCAGGATATAAAGACAACCTTAGAAAAATTTTATAATATATTGCGCCCTGAAGGTGTTATTGCCCTGCAAATAATTAATTATGACAGGGTATTATCGCAAAATATCACTAAACTGCCGACTTTAGAGGATAAAGAAGAGGGAGTAAAGTTCTTTCGCAATTATCATCATGATGAAGAGAATAATATCATTAATTTTGAAACAATTTTAGAGGCTCCTCCTCCGGAGGAAATTAAAGCTAGAAAGATACGTAAATATCAACAACGGAAAAAGAAGGAGCCAGAAAAGGAAGAGCCAGGGGAAGAAAAGACAGTGACCTACCGCAATTCCGTTCCACTTTATCCTCTCACCAGCTCAGAATTAGAGGAGTTATTAATATCCACTGGCTTTGGCAAAATTAATTTTTATGGTGGCTTTAATAAAGAGGAGTTTAATCCAGAAGAGTCCTATTCTTTAGTGGTTACAGCTCGAAAAATTTAATTCAGCCAGTATGATTTATATCACAGCCAATCATCTTCTGTTAGTATATAATTATTTTAACGAACAAAAAAACTAACAGGAGATGATTAATAATGGTTAAAAGAGAGATTGTATCAATAGATGAAGAAAAATGTGATGGTTGTGGTCTCTGTCTACCGGCCTGTCATGAGGGGGCTATTGAAATAGTCGACGGCAAAGCCCGCCTGAAGGAAGAAAAACTCTGTGATGGTCTGGGAGACTGTCTGGGTGAATGCCCTCAGGATGCCATAACTATAGAGGTCCGGGAGGCAGAGGAGTTTGATGAAGAGGCAGTAGCTCAAGAAATGGCCAAAAATAAAAGAACTCAGAAAAAATCCCCTTCCCCCTGCAGCTCAGCCAGGGTATCTGGAGGTGGCTGTCCTTCAGCACATTTTAATAATTTAGATACTCCATCAGACAAAGGGCAGAAGCAGAGTCAGAGTAGGGCTTCTAAAGCCACCGAGCAGAAAGAATCTCATCAAAAACCCACCACAGTTCAATCATCAGGAACAGATGATATTAACCTTAGCATTAAAAGTCAGCTAAATCAGTGGCCAGTTCAGCTTTCTCTGCTGCCAGAACAGGCCCCGATATTTCAGGATGCTGATCTTTTGATTTCTGCCGATTGTGTGGCCCATGCCTATGCCGATTTCCATTTAGATCTATTAAAGGATAGAAAACTGGTAATTGGCTGCCCTAAATTAGATGACAATAATTACTATATTGAAAAACTGACCTCAATTTTTGCTAATAACGATATAAAATCACTTACAGTAGCATTGATGGAAGTGCCCTGTTGCGGGGGTTTAAAGTATGCAGTTAAGCAAGCCCTGCAAAACTCTGGTAAAGATATTCCTGTAAAGGAAATAGTGATCTCTGTTAAGGGAGAGAAGAAAGAGTAGAGTTAGCCCTTATATATCGATTTTATCAAATATCGATTCTAGAATTTTTATCGATTATAGTATAAAAAAATATCAGTATGAATAATAAAATATCATAACTCTTTAGCCTCGCTGAATATTCGGCGAGGTTTTCATTTTTTCCCATTGTTTGCAGGAATTAATATTCCTGTGTAGAAAATAAAGAACAAGAAAGCAAATAAATTTTATCAATTTTTACAGGCTAATCAACTTTTGTTTTTTGATTTTTCGATGCTGTTTTTTTTCAGTCCTCTTTAAGAATAATTCTCTTGACAATCCAAGCTGATAAAGGAGGTTTTAAAAAGATAATGACTCTTGCTGATAAGAAAATTGCTGTGCTGGCTGAAGATAATTATGAAAATTTAGAAGCCTGGTATCCCATTTTGCGTCTTAGAGAAGCTGGAGTTGAAGTTGATGTTATAGGCAGAGATAAAGGCTGTGAAGTCTGTCAGAGTAAAGAAGGTTATCCTCTTAAAATAGACCATAAAGCCGGTGAAATTGACCCGGCTGAATATGATGGTGTCATAGTTCCTGGAGGTTATGCTCCTGATAAGCTCCGTCGTTGTGCCAGCGTTTTAAAGCTGGTGCAATATCAGGCTCAAAATAAAGGACTGGTGGCGGCTATCTGTCATGGAGGCTGGGTTTTAGTATCAGCCAATGTGCTTAAGGATAAAACAGTAACCTCTACTTCCGCTATCCGTGATGATATGGTAAATGCCGGCGCTCACTGGACTGATGAAGAAGTGGTGCAGGATAATAATTTCATTACTTCTCGTCACCCTGGAGATTTGCCCGCCTTTATGAAGACAATTCTCGAGTTTTTAAATCGCCAATAAAGAGCAGATAAAAGAAATATTTTTTTAGTTTCGGGATAATTTGAGGAGGGATTTAATTGGATATAAATCTTGCTATTGCTGGAGAAGCAGGTCAGGGCTTAAAGACAATGGAGGAGATTATTGCTAAAGCTTTACACCGTCATGGTTATCATGTTTTTAGCCATAAAGATTATATGTCTCGAGTCCGTGGGGGACATAATTTTATGCAAATTCGCTTCGGCAATGTGCCCCATCAATCGCCACGCGAAGAGATTGATATTTTGGTGGCCTTAAATCAAGATGGAATCGATAATCATCAACAAAGAGTTCAGTCTTCCGGTTATATTATATTTGACGGCCAGAGTTCTGAGGATAAAATGATTTCTGTGGCTGCTAAAAAATTAGCCCAGAGGATTAATCCCCGGGCTACCAATACAGTTTTTCTGGGAGTCCTCTGGCAGCTTTTAGGATTAGAGCTTACAGAGTTAAAGCAGGTTATAAAAGAAAGGTTTAAAAAAGAAGAGGTCCAACAGGATAATCTGGAGCTTCTAGAGGCTGGTTATGAGGCAACTTCTAACTCCTTTTCCATAGAAGAACCGGCAAAGAAAGGCGAGGAAGATTATCTTCTGCTAGAAGGGAATCAGGCAGTTGGGCTTGGCGCTGCTGTGGCTGGAGTGCAATTCTACTCAGCCTATCCCATGACACCTTCTACAGGAGTTTTAAATTATTTAGCTGCCCGTCAGGATAAATTAGGAATTGCCGTGGAACAGGCCGAAGATGAGATAGCAGCCATCAATATGGCCTTAGGCGCTTCCTTTGCTGGAGCTAGAACTATGACCGGTACCTCTGGAGGAGGCTTTGCCCTGATGACCGAGGCCTTTGGCCTGGCTGGAGTAATGGAGGCCCCCATAGTTATAGCAGAAGTAATGCGCCCGGGTCCTGCCACTGGAATGCCCACAAGAACAGGTCAGGGAGATCTATCCTTTGTGCTCAATGCCTCTCAGGATGAATTCCCCCTTAAGGTGATTGCTCCCAGAGACCAGGAAGACGCCTTTTATCAAACATTTAGGGCCTTTAACCTGGCCGATAAATATCAGATGCCAGTGGTTATTTTAAGGGATCAATTTTTAGCTGATTCCGCTACTACGGTACCCAAGTTTGCCCTTGATGAATTAGAGATAAATCGTTATTTAGTTGATGAAGAGAGTTGGCCTGAGGATAAAGAATATAAGCGCTATGAGATTACCGAAGATGGCATTTCTCCTCGAGCCTATCCCGGCCAGCTATCAGGAGAAGTGGTTTTAGCTGATAGCCACGAGCATTTTGAAAGTGGCCGTATCTCAGAGGAAATTGAGACTAGAAATGCCATGGTCGATAAAAGAGCTCGCAAATTTGAAAAACAACGTCGCGAGGATACTTTAGAACCCCTTTATCAGGGACCGGAAAAACCTGAGGTTTTAATGCTGGGTTTTGGCTCCACCTATGGAGTTTTAAAGGAAGTCCAGCAAAAACTAAGCGCTGAGGGAAAAAGTGTAGGCATGCTAAGTTTCAATGATGTCTGGCCTCTCCCTACGGCTGAACTGGAAAAACGTTACTCTTACAACACCCACCTGGTAGTGGTGGAAAATAATAATACCGGCCAGTTTTCTCGCCTGGTAACTGCCTATACCGAGATAGGTACAGATTACCGGCTTTTAAAATATGATGGCAGACCCTTTACCACCGATGAGCTTTATCGACGTATGAAGGAAGAGGTGAAATATTAATGCTGGATAAAGAAATTTATGAACCAGAAAGAAATACAGCCTGGTGTCCGGGGTGCGGAAACTTCCCTCTCAGAAAAGCTCTGGCTCAGACTTTAGCGGAATTGGAGTTAGGACTCGATGATTTTGTGATATTTTCTGGAATTGGTCAGGCAGCTAAAATGCCCCATTATTTTAAGAGCAATGCCTTCAATGGCCTCCATGGTAGAGCCTTGCCTCCGGCGATTGGCTTTCGCATGGTTAATCCTGAAATGAAAGTAATTGTGGAATCCGGTGATGGCGATACCTATGGTGAGGGAGGTAACCATCTTCTCCATAATATTCGCCGCAATCCAGACCTGGCTCATTTTGTCCACAATAATCAAATTTATGGTTTAACCAAGGGACAGGCTTCCCCTACCACTGGAGAAAATATCAAAACAAAGGTCCAGCCCCGGGGGGTTACTGGAGAGCCCTTTAATCCTATCCGTTTTGCTGTAGCCATGAAGGCCAGTTTTGTAGCCCGGGGTTTTGTTAACGAAAAAGAACAGTTGATCAGTTTAATGAAGGAAGCTCTAAATCACCCTGGTTATGCCCTGGTTGATATTTTACAACCCTGTGTTACCTTCAACAAGGTCAACACCTATCAGTGGTATGCCGAAAGGACTTATAAACTGGAAGATGACTATGACCCCACAGATTTTTCAGCGGCTATGGAAAAGGCCGATGAATGGGGTGAGGGGATTCCTTTAGGAGTGATTTATCGTCAGGAAAAAACTATTTTCCGAGATAAATTTGCTAATCTAGCTGCTGAATTAAAGACTGATTATCCTGAACCTAAAGAACAGCAGGATTTGCTCCAGGAATTTGTCTAAAAATGGGATTTATATAAAAATAAGAGAGGGTGTTGACTATCATGAAAAATATATTTAAGTTTGCCATTGAATTTGAGCAGGAAAACCAAAAGTTCTATAATGACTGTGCAGCAAAGGCTAATAATAAAAAGCTAAAACAGGTATTCAATAGACTGGCTGAGGAAGAAAAAAAGCATGAAGAAATTATCCGAGACCTGGCTAAAACCGAAGAGATTGCTAAAGTTGAATCGGATATTGTTAATGACGCTAAAGAAGTTTTTACTGAAGTAACAAAGGACTTTGCCACCGATAAAGGTGTTTTACCTGAAGATCAATTAAGTGTTTACAAAGAGGCTTTAGAATTAGAGTCCAAAAGCCATGATTATTATAAAGAAAAGGCAGCTGAAACAGATGATGAATTAGTGAAAGTAACCTTCGAAAAGTTAGCAATTGAGGAGAAAAAGCACGAAAATATCATGCACAATCTGGTTACCATGGTGGAAAGACCCAAGACCTGGCTGGAAGATGCCGAATGGTATCACCACCAGGATTATTAATAGGTATCACCAGTAGGATTATTAATAGCCTAATGAACCTAAAATAAAAATGACTCTAATATAACCGCAAAAAAGGAACCTGCTTTAAGGTTCCTTTTTTGCTTTTTTCTCCTGAAATCAATGCTATCTATTGACTTTAATCTCTATAAGCAATATACTCTATAGAGAATGGGTTTATTGCTAACATAATTTAATTATTTGTAGCTGGAGAGATTGCCATGAAATATCACTCTAAAAAAGGCTCTGATATAGTGAACCAAGAGGATTCTTCCTCCAAAAAGGTGATTTTAAAATTAGCCTGGCCGGTAATAGTGGAGCAGGCCTTAAATACTGTAACTCAAATAGTCGACATGATGATGGTTGGACGCCTGGGGGCGGCAGCGGTAACAGCAGTGGGCCTCTCAATCCAGCCTCTCTTTTTTGCCCTGGCTTTAGGAATTTCTATTAGTGTAGGGACCACTGCCCTGGTGGCTCGCTTTATCGGTTCTGGAAATGAAAAGGAAGCCGGAAAAACATTGCAGCAATCTCTTTTAAGCGTCGGTGTGCTGACAATTATAGTATCTCTGGTTTTTTATTTTTTAGCGGAGCATGTTGTTATTTTTATGGGGGCAGAACCAGAGGTAATCCCTCTGGGTACTACCTATATCCGTATTTTAGTACCTGGTCTGATGTTTATGTTCATTGGTTTTGTCCTTACAGCCGCCCTAAGAGGTGCTGGTGATACCAAAACCCCCATGAAGGTAAATTTAGTCCTGAATATTGTCAATGTTTTTGGCAATTATGCTTTGATCTTTGGGCGTTTTGGTTTTCCTGAAATGGGCTTAGCTGGAGCCGCTCTGGCCACCACCTTTGCCCGCAGTCTTTCAGGGATTGTGCTTTTCTATTTTGTCTTTAAACCCTCAGCAGCTGTTACAGTAGCCAAAAAGAACTTTTTTCGCCCCAACTTTCAGCGCATCAAAAGAATTTTAAATATTGGTTATCCTGCTGCCTTAGAACAGCTGGTGATGCGAACAGCTCAGATTCTCTTTGTTAGAGTTGTAGCCGGTTTGGGAACAGTTGCCTTTGCAGCTCATCAAATTGCCATTAATGTAGAGTCAATATCATATATGCCGGGGATTGGAATAGCTACCGCTGCTACAACTTTAGTAGGGCAAAATTTAGGGGCTGATAAACCCGGGCAGGCTGAACGCAGTGGTCATCAATCCTGGCAGTTGGGAGCTCTTATCATGGGAGCAATGGCTCTGTTGTTTTTCTTTATACCGGATTTATTAATGCGCCTTTATACCGATGACCCCGATATTATCTCCAAAGGAGCAATGGCTTTAAGAATCATCGCCTTTGCTCAAATTCCCATGGCGACCCAATTTATCTATGCCGGTGGACTTAGAGGAGCAGGTGAAACTCGTTCTGTTTTTTACAGCACCGCCATATCCAGCTGGATAGGCAGGCTGGGAATGGCTTATATTTTCGTTGAAATATGGGGGCTTGGTCTGGCAGGAGCCTGGTTAGCCATGGTAGTAGATTGGTCCATGCGGGGCATTTATGTTTTTTATCGATTTAAATTAGGCTCCTGGAAGGAGTTAGAGGTTTGAGTACCGAATACTATAATAGATAGACACTAAAGATACTAATCTTGATTAAATAGGCAAGGTTTTTTAGTTATAGAACCTGGACAAAAATAGCAAGTTTAAAATTATGGGGGTGAAAAGCAGTGCAAAAAAAATGGTACGCCTTGGTAATCGCAGTAGTTTTTTTAGCAGCCTTTTTTATTCTTCTTCCCTATGAAGCTTCTTTTATCAATTCCAGCAATGAAGTCAACGATATGAATGAAATCAATGAAACTATTGAAACTAATGAAATTGCTGAGATGGCTGAAGAAGAACCAGAGGTAGAAGATAATGACGAAACTGCCACCACAGAGCTTTTGGATTTAGAAGATTTGACCGATGAGACTGATTTAATCGCTGAGTTAGAAGATGACGTGGTAGTGCCACCAACAGAGAGAACCACTTTAAAATTAACCTGGCAGGAGGAGACAACTGTAGCTCCAGATAAGGCGAGATTGATCTTAGCTGTTGAAACGGAAGCTGAGGATGTGGAAACTGCCTATGATGACAATAATACCATAATGGCCGATGTAAAAGAGGCTTTAGATGAGTATCCGGAAGTGCAAAGGGAGACTCTGTCCTTTAATATTTACCCTGACCGCCAGGAAGAACTCTTCCGAGTTATCAATCGTCTCCAATTGGATATCGATAATCTTGATAATCTACCAGAAATTATAGATGTAGCTATTGGAGCTGGGGTTAACCGGCTTGATTCTATTGATTTTCTCTTAGCCGATGCTGAAGATATACAGGCTGAAACTACTTCAAAGGCTATTTCTAATTTGCAGGAAAAAGCTGCTGATATAGTGGCAGAATTTGAGCGCGAGGATTTTCATTTCGTTGATATTGATCTAGAAGAATCTCTGCAGAATAGCCGTAGCTATCTATACCGGGATGTTATGGCTACCGAAGCCAGGACTTCTCCCGGTATTGAACCAGGTGATATTAAAATCACCACTACCTTAAGGGCAAAAATATCCTTTTGACCCTGGACAGCTTTTTGATATCTTAAAACCCCTGAAACAGCGCTTATTCCGTTGTTTCAGGATTTTTTCTTGTTTTTGTTGTAAATATTTC
>PWEJ01000156.1 GCA_003553485.1 Halanaerobiaceae bacterium
AATAATTAGTTTAGAAATTTAGCAGTCACAACTTGGTTGCCTCTGTTTTTTTACTTCTCACAAGACCACGTAATTGTTAATGTCTCAACACAAAATTTTACGTCTAAAACTCATCCGCTCTCCCAACAAAAGAGGCTCCCATCTTCCGGAAGTTATAACCTTAAACAGGATTGCAATCAATGATCAACCGTAAAGGGAGCCAGCCAGAAATCTACCACCAACATCGCTTAACCTCGGTTACCTTAAGTAAGTAAAGTTAAGATTAGCACTTTGACCATAAGTTCACAGCGGATCAGGAGGTAACAGCAAGCCTTCAGGCAATCACTCTTTTTTTAACCGTTTTTTGGGTGGCAATAAATTACCCCCCAAAAAACGGTTGTATTTGTTTTTTCCAATAGGTAACAGCGAGACCAATAGTTCATAGCTTTTTTAGGAATGTTCACAAGGAACCCCTAATTTAGATCAATAAATCTGACCTTGAGTTGACAGATCTATTTAATTTTAACATTGTTTAATGAGCTGAATAAGAAATAATCAAAAGAGAATGACCAGCTAATGGATAAAATAGAACGAAAGCAACCGAAAACTCCACCTTCTCCTGGCCAGTAGGTAAGAGCAAAATTAGATGCAGAAATCCTGTGGCAAGAAAATTGGGAAGGTCTCCAGGCTGCCAGTTATTCCAGCCAGGTCCTTCCCACTTCTTGTCTTCTCTATTTTTCACCATATTCCGGCACCATCTATCTGTCTCCTGGTCAAGCTAAATTTATAACCTCCCTGCCTTCCTCCATCGCCCCTCCAGCAGCCTCAGAAGTCCCTATTTCAGCATCCTGTTCTCTCATAATACAAAAAGCTTTAAATTCTGCCCGGTCTCATAATAGCCCTGCTGGGACGATTTCAGAGGTGTTAAAACTCCCACCATTTCAAGGTTTATGCCGTTATCTCTATAAAAATAATAACAAAATATTCTAGCGGGTTTCTTTAAAACAAAAAAAGACTGGAGTTTTACCTCCAGCCTTAATTAAAGTTCTTATAAGATTAATCAGCAGGTGTTTCCTGTTTATTATCTTCAACAAACCCTTGTTCTAATATTGTATTGCCTATGTGAACAGCTTTCGCATCTAGGGCCGTCTGGTTGTCTCTTAAGCCATTATCGAATGCTTCATTACTAGCGTCATAACCCTGCTGAGTAGGAGGCTCCTCTGCCATCGCAAGTGTACTAAATCCAAAAACAAGAGCAACTGCCAATACAAAAACCAATGCTTTCTTCATCAACATCACCCCTCATTTTAGAATTTTAATACTTATCTGTATATTATATATTCAAAGCAATCAAGAAAACTCCTGCAAAATTTTAGTTCATTACCATATAAAGGTATCTATAACTTTAACTATTCAACAAAAAACCTCCACAATGATGACAATCACGTCTATAATAACTCCCTTAATTACAACCCTTAAACAGCTAAATTTTCGGTAATAACAGCCCCTTGCTTACCAAGGCACAACCTAAATCAATCCATCCCCCTATTTAATCCTGCTATACCGTAATCTCATCCTTCATGGCTTCAAACCTGGCCTCTCCTATTCCGGAAACATTCATGATATCCTCTATTCTCTGGAAAGGTCCGTGTGTCTCCCGGTAGTCAATTATATTCTGGGCAATTACGGGACCAACCCCGGTAATCAGCTGAAGCTCCTCAAAGCCGGCTGTATTTATATTAATCTTGCCGCCCACATCATTATCGCCATTATCGTTATCCTCATCGGGCACATAGGGAGCAGTGTTAACCAGCCAGTTCAAACCGTCACTGACAACCACAATATCACCCTGAAGGTCCGTCCGATAGATCTCGATCCCCCGATTCAAAAGCCTCTCGACAACCTCATCATGGGGATGTCCGTACTGATTGTTAAGCCCGGCCTGTATTATAGCAACTTCGGGGTTGACAGCCTTAAGAAATTCCTCGATGCTGGAAGTTGATGATCCGTGGTGGGCCACCTTGAGGATCTGATTCTCCAGATCGGAGTTACGGTCCAGAATGGCTTTCTCCCCCTGGCCCTCAATATCCCCGGTAAGCATAAAGCCCACCTTTTGATAGCGGATCTGACCAACGATGTTGTTGTAGTGGATACCGCCGCTTAACGGCTCCACCGGGTTCAGTATTTCAAAGTAAAGACCCGGTGCCAGCTCCTTCTTCATCCCTGCTCTGCCCAGGACCAGCTCAATTCCGATATCCTCAATTGCAGCCAGATAATTCCTATAGGTCTGGGTATCATGCTCGTAGCCCGAATCCACAATTTTTTTCACATCAAAATTGTCAAATACGTGCTGAAAGCCTCCAATATGATCAGCGTGGGGGTGGGTGGCAACTGCAAGATGAATAGTCTCAATACCGAGGTTCTTTAGGTAGGGCACCACACTGTCCCTGCCATGCCAGCTCTGCCCTGCATCGATCAGCATTTTACGCCTGCCATTATCATCCACAGCCTTGATCAAAATGGAATCGCCCTGCCCTACATCGATAAAGTGAGCCCTAATCTCACCACTGAAGACTGGATCCTCTTCCCCATTTCCGTTATCTCCATTATCATCGTCACCATCATCCTGCTTGAAAACAGCAGTAACCTCTCTATCCCTGTCCATCAAAATAGTGGTCTCCGGTTCCCCAGGATCCCTGACTGCCCCCAACCATTTCTCAAACACCCATCCCGGGGCCGCCTCCACCTTAAGGTCCGCAGTTGCGCCCTCATCATAACTAAAACTTCCCAGACCAGGCTCGATAACATTCCCCTCACCGCTTATGCTGACAGTGAGCTGAAAAGTCTCCCTGGCTCCGTTAAGCCTCTCTCCCAGATCCATCTCACAACCCGGAACTGTCAAGATCACCATTGCCAGCACCAGCAGGAAAATAAATTTTTTCAATTCGTTATTTCCCTTTTTCATTCTATTTACCTCCTGTTATTTTTTGCTTCAACCCTTCTCAGCCGTCAGCAGCAGCTCCGGGCGTGGGCAAACAAATGTTTTCCTAGTCTTATATTTCTCCATTTAGATAATTTTACCTGCATGAAAAAATATTTTTTTCATGCTATAATCCCCTAAGTTACAGAAGTTTTAAATTCCCCAAAAATATATTACTCAAATATCGACTTTTAGTTGCCTTAAATAAACACTTCCTTCTTAGTGGCAATTTCTCCTAGCAGTTGAGTATAAATAAACTACCTCGATAAATTTGCTAATGTTTTTCTTATCGCTGCAGTTCCCAAAGCTCATCACAGAAATTATTCCAAAAAAACAAACCTAAATCAACCATCATCAGCAGAACAGATCCAACCTATAAAACTTCTTCTTTGATGAATGCCATCAATCAAAATACAGCTCCTGTTAATCCAGTTTTAATTTTAATCCCCGCTGTCAATATAGCTCCAATTTTTAGCAATAATAGCAACAAATAAACCTGCACTGCATGATATCTTCAATTAAATCAGCCATCAGCCTCTGTTTCTACTGTTATCCGGGCTGGTTTTATTTTTAACGACAAACGAGGTGCAGCCACCCGTTTTGCAACAGGCAACCACACCCCCTGGTACTGCTGCAGATATGCTCCCCCCACTTCACCACCGCCCGCCTTGCAGGCGTGCAATTCTCGCTAAACGGCGGGCTCAGGCACCGCATCGCGAATAGGTACGGGAAACAGCCCGCCGGTCCTAAAGACTACACCGGCTGGCGGCGGGCAGTTTCCCTAATCGTCACCAGCTCAAACCGGCGGGGCCCCTTGCCCCCATCAACCTGCCCTTGCAA